>JBAQHK010000099.1:0-9362 GCA_049288275.1 bacterium
GGCATTATAGACTGCGGGGCGGCGCGGGCCGCCCCGTTGGTGCCTTACACAAGTATAGTTAAGTATTCATCGCTTTCAAGAACAGCTTGTTGGTCTTCACCTTGGAGATCCGCTCCACCAGGAACTCCATGGCCTCCACGGGGTTCTTGTCGCTCAAGTACTTCCTCAGGATCCACACCTTGTTCAGCTCCTCCTGCGACAGAAGCAGCTCCTCCTTGCGCGTCCCCGACCTGTTTAGGTCTATTGCCGGGAAGATCCGCCTGTCGGCGATCTTCCGGTCCAGCACCAGCTCCATGTTGCCCGTGCCCTTGAACTCCTCGAAGATCACGTCGTCCATGCGGCTGCCGGTCTCCACCAGGGCGGTGGCCATGATGGTCAGGCTGCCGCCCTCTTCTATGTTGCGCGCGGCGCCGAAGAACCGCTTCGGCCACTGCAGGGCGTTGGAGTCGATACCGCCCGAGAGGATCTTGCCGCTGTGCGGGATCACCGCGTTGTTGGCGCGCGCGAGCCGCGTGATCGAGTCCAGGAGCACCACCACGTCCTTCTTGTGCTCCACCAGCCGCTTGGCCTTCTCCATCACCATGTTGGCCACCTGGATGTGCCTGGTGGGAGGCTCGTCGAAGGTGGAACTTATCACCTCGCCCTTGACGCTGCGCTCCATGTCGGTCACTTCCTCGGGGCGCTCGTCGATCAAAAGCACAATCAGTTCGATCTCGGAGTGGTTGGCGGTGATGGCGTTGGCGATGCTCTGAAGCAGCATGGTCTTGCCCGCTCGGGGAGGCGACACTATCAGGCCGCGCTGACCCTTGCCGATCGGGGTGAAGAGGTTGACGATTCTGGTGGATATGTCCTTCGGCTCCCACTCGGAGTTGATACGCTCCTGCGGATAGAGCGGCGTCAGGTTGTCGAAGAAGATCCGCTCCTTGGCGACCTCGGGATTCTCGAAGTTCACCGCTTCCACCCTCAAGAGGGCGAAGTAGCGCTCGTTGTCCTTGGGGTGGCGTACCTGGCCGGAGACCGTGTCCCCGGTCCTCAGGTCGAACTTCTTTATCTGGGAGGGCGACACGTAGATGTCGTCAGGGCCCGGAAGATAGCTGTAGTCCGGCGAGCGCAGGAACCCGTAGCCGTCGTCCAGTATCTCCAGAACGCCCTGGGAGAACATCAGCCCGTTCTTCTCGGTCTGGGCCTCCAGGATCTTGAAGATCAGCTCCTGCTTCTTCAGACTTCCTAAGCCCGGAATCTCGAGATCCTTGGCCACCTTGGCAAGATCGGAGATAGTCTTGGTCTTCATTTCCGCCATGTCCATCCTGGGCACCTCATGTGATGCGGGGGGCGTAACTTCCTTCGAGCCACCGTTGGGCTCAGCGTTTTCCGGGTTTTCCGGTGAGTTATCGGGTGAGTGGTTCATATGGTAGTCAGAGATCCTCTAGCCAGATTGAGTCCACTTGCTGAGGTCGGAGTTCAGTCAACGGAACACCACAACAGGAATGTATCCTACTCTGTCTACTGCCTTTCAGATGCTAAGAAAGAACGCCTCGATTGTCAAGTGAATAACGCGGTCACTTGCCTCTGAGGGCCTCGGCCTTCCTGAACTCCTCGATCGCCTTGTCCTTGAGCTCCATCGCTCCGTAGATTCGGCCCAGGAGCTCGTGCGCGTCGGCGGAGTCCTGCGACTGAAGCAGAGCCTCGACGGTCCCCACGGCAGCGTTGTAATCCTTCGCGTTGTAATATGCGGCTGCCAGATTGTACATCGCGTCGTTGTACAGGGCCGCGTCCTTGTCCTTGGCGAGCGCGGCGCATCTTTGGAAAGAGGCCGCTGCCTCCGTGTAAGCCTCCGCCTGATAGTGGACGGCGCCGATCTGGTACTGCAGCGAAGCTTCCTCGCTCTTGACTTCGGCCGCCTGGGTGTAGTACTGAAGAGCTTTCTCGTAATCCTTCTTGGCGAACATGATGTCGCCCAGCGAAGCCAGGGAACTGAACTTGATGTTCTCGTCCGTCGGCGACAGGGCGATCACTCTCATGAAGGCCTCGGCCGCCAGGTCGTCCTGCTTGGTCGCCCTGTATGCCGTGCCCAGGTTGGCCCAGGCATAGAAGGACATCGAGTCAGCCTGGACGGCCTTCTTGGTCGCCTCCAGGGACTTGTCGTCCATGCCCAGCTTCTCGTAGGCGTAGGCCAGATTGATGTAGCCGTTGGGCTCGTCGGGATCCACTGCCACCGCCCGCTCGAACTCGGCCGCCGCCTCCTCGAAGTTGTTGGTGTCCTTGGCGCTCAGGCCCGCCTTGAAGTGATCGGCGAAGAAGGTCTGCTGATTGTCGTTGATCATAGCCAGCTTGTCCGGGGGAGCGATGCTGCGAGTGGCCCTGAAGGTCTCCCCTGCCTCGGCGAACTTGCCCTGCTGAGCAAGTGAAAGAGCCAGATAGAAGCTCGCCTCCCAGTTGGACGGATCCTCGGCAATTGCGTCCCTGAACTTCAGCTCGGCCCTGGCGTAGTCTTGGTTGCGATGATAGTAAACCTTGCCGCTTGTCATGTTGACCGAGCCCTTGCCTCCGCAACCGGCCATCGTCAAAGCCACCACGGCCACCAGAGCGACCGCGGCAATGATCCTCAAGGTACGCATTTCGTCATCCTCCTGGTGGAGCTTAACAAGAACGCCCGTCCGACCTCCCACCCCGACCGTCGGAAAAGCTAACACAGCGGATTGCCGTCGGCAACGCCAAAATAGCACAACATCCGGGGGCGCGCACGATCACATCATCACCTGGGGATCCACGTCAACCGCGATCCTCACGCCTTCACCCCGGCCGCGGGCCTCCAGATCCGCGAGGCAGGCCCTCACCACGTCCGCAAGCTTCACCCCCCGGTCCCCCTTCAAGAGCAGATGCCACCGGTATACGTTCTTTATCTTGGCCAGCGGAGCCCTCGAAGGGCCCACCACGTCAACGCGACCCTTCAAGGCGCCCGCAGCGCGCGGGGCCGCTGCGGCGAAGTCCTCGGCCGCCTGCCGGGCGAGGCCCTCCCGCCCGGCCTCGAAGACCAGCCTCGCCAGGCGGCTGAAGGGCGGGTAGCCGAGGTCCTTCCGGGCGCCTATCTCACTTGCGTAGAAACCTTTGAAATCATGCCCGGCCGCGAAGGAGAGGGCGTGGTGATCGGGATTGAAGGTCTGGATCACAACCCTGCCCGGCACGTCTCCGCGCCCGGCGCGCCCAGCGACCTGAGTGACGATCTGGAAGGTCCGCTCGGCGGACCTGAAATCGGGAACGTTCATGGTGACGTCGGCGTTCACCACAACCACAAGCCCCACACCCTTGAAATCGTGGCCCTTGGCCAGCATCTGCGTGCCCACCAGCATGCGGACCATGCCGCTCATGAAATCGCCCAGCACGGCCTCGGTCGCGCCCTTCAGCCGGGTGCTGTCCTTGTCGAGGCGGGCGCAGGCGGCCTGAGGAAAGGCCTTGACTATCGCCTCCTCCACCTTCTGGGTCCCGCTGCCCACGTAATCGACGTCGGCGCCCCCGCACTTGGGACAGGCGTCCCAGCCCCGCTCGACGTAGCCGCAGTAATGGCAGGCCAGCCGGTGCCCGCCCAGGTGATAGGTCAGAGTGACCTGGCAGTTGCGGCACTTGGGCACCATGCCGCAGTCCCGGCATTGGATGTAATTGGCGAACCCCCTGCGGTTGAGGAAGAGCACGACCTGCTCGGAGGCCTCGAGCGACCTGGCGATGTCCTCGACGGCGGTCTCGGTCAGCGGATAGCCCGGATTGGTCCGCATGTCCACCACCCGGACCTCGGGGAGCCCGCCACCCGATATTCGCTCCGGCAGCTCGGCCAGGCGATACCTGCCGGCGAGGGCGTTGTTGTAGGTCTCCACCGCGGGAGTGGCGCTGCCCAGGACCACAACCGCCCCGGCCTGCTTGGCCCGCACGATGGCAACCTCTCGCGCGTTGTACCTTGGGGCCTCCTGCTGCTTGTACGAGGCCTCGTGCTCCTCGTCCACCACTACGATCCCCAGGTCTCCGATCGGTGCGAAGACCGCGGATCGCGCTCCGACCACCACGTCTATCTCGCCGGCGAGTACCTTGAGCCACGCGCTGTACCGCTCGCCGTCGGAGAGGCGGCTGTGAAGCACCGCGCACCTCGCGCCGAACCGCCGGCCCGCCCGGTCCATGATCTGGGGGGTTAGCGCGATTTCCGGGACAAGGTAGATGGCCTTCTTGCCGCGCCTCAAGACCTCTTCTATCGCCCTGAGATAGACCTCGGTCTTGCCGCTGCCGGTGACACCGTAGAGCAGGAAGACCCGGAAGGCGCCCTCGGCCACAGCGTCGGTGATGCCGCCCAGGGCGACCCGCTGCTCGGCGGTGAGCTCCGGCGGCGCCTCGGCCGGCCCGCCGGGCTCCGGGGCTGCGGCGGCGACCCCCGGCCGAGCCTGCCGCCGGCTGGCGGCCGCCACCTCCACTTCCACCACACCCTCGGCCACAAGCTCCCTGAGGCAAGCCGCCGAGAATGATCCGCCCATCTTGCGCTTGAGAGTGCCCAGGGAAAACCCGGTCGAGCCCGCGGCATGGCGGGTGGCGCCGACGGGGAGACAGCCGCCCCAAGGGCGGGTGGCCAGACGAGCGGAGCGCGAGCGAGCACGGCGGGGGTGGTCGGCGACAGGACCCGCCGAGCCGGCCAGCAACGAGACCAGCTCCGCCTTTCCGGGCGCGGTCGCGCGCATTATCTCCAGCTCCAGATCGGCCGGCGTCCGCGCCAGTCTGTAGACGCGCCTGAGCCTCACAGGCGGCGGAGACATCGCAGCCAAGACCTCGCCGGGGTGGGACACGTAGTAGTCGGCAATCCACGCGCCAAGTCTCAGGAGCTCCCGCGTGAGGACCGGGCCCCGCTCGGCGACGTCCTTGACCGGCTTCAAGCTCCGGCTGTCCCCGGCCGCCCTGGCCAGGGCGACGACGAAACCCGTGAGGGTCTTGTTCTTGACCTCCACGATCACCCGGGAGCCCACCCTGATGGAGTCCTCGAGGCGGGCGGGCACGCTGTAGGTCAGAGCTCTTCCCATCGGGATGGGCACTACGACTTCAGCGGTGAGGGGTCCTTCCAAAGACCATCATCTCCGAGGCGAGTTACGGTTGTTCGACCGCCGATATTATAAGGCCGGCGAAGCCTGGGAGGCAATTGGAACTTCAGCGGGTCTGGTCGCATGCCAGCTGATCTCGAGGAATTCCTTGGCCACCATCGGGTCGAACTCCCTGCCCATGCCCTGCTTGATCATCAGGTTGGCTTCCCGCGCGGAATAGGCCTTGCGGTAGGGCCTGCTCGAGGTCATGGCGTCGAAGAAGTCCGCCACCGCGGCAACGCGCGCGAGCATGGGTATCTCTTCGTCCCGGAGCCCGTCGGGATAACCTGTGCCGTCGAATTTCTCATGATGGCTGCGTACAATCGGCCGCGCCCCCTGAAGGAAGGTCACTTGCCGGATCATGCACTCGCCCCTTATCGGGTGCTGCTTGATGATGTCGTACTCCTCCCTCGTCAGCTTGCCCTTCTTGTTCAAGAGCTGCCCGCCGATGCCTATCTTGCCCACGTCGTGCAGTGTGGCTCCGTACCGCAGATCCCTTATTTCCGCCCCGGAAACCCCCAGGCGCGCCGCGACGGCGAGCGCAAGCCCGGTCACCCGCTGGGAGTGCCCCCGGGCGCAAGGGTCGGCGGCTTCCACGGTCGAGACCATAGCTTCGACCGTCGAGAAGTAGTCGCTCTCGATGCGCCGCACCATGGCGAAGCTCCGGACCGACCCGGCAAGGGCGCTCGCCGCAAGCGAGATCACGGACAGCACCTCGGAGGAGACGTGGATCGGGCGGGCAAGGTAGAGGGTCAAGACGCCGGCTGGCGCCTGCGCCGGCGGAAGCGGCGCCGCCACCAGCGACCGGAAGCCTTCCCTCAGGGCGTAGGCCGGAAGAGCCGCGGGATCGCAGGCGGCCAGGTCGGCGACCACCTTGGTCGCGCCTGTGGAGAGGACCTCGGCGGCGAAACTGGTGGGAGCCAGAATCCTGGTTCCGTACAGAGTCTCGGGCCTGAAGGCCGCGCCGCGCCGAAGAAGCACCGTCTCCTCGGCGGCGTCCACAAGCTTGAGCGACACCCCCCGGACACCGATGGTCGCGGCCAGCGCGTCCGCAAGCTCCACCAGCAGACCGTCCAGGTCGGGGCTCTCGAGCACGGGGACTCCACCGTCACTATCGCGGTCCGGGTCCTGCATACCGGCGCCCTACCTCTTTATTATGCCTTCGACCCTCTCTATGAGCCGACCGGGGCTGAAGGGCTTGACCACGTAATCGTCGGCGCCCGCCTCCGAACCGAGTTTCCTGTCGGCGTCCCTGCCCTTGGCCGTGAGCAGTATCACCGGGATGTTCTTGGTCGACGGGTCGGACTTGATCTTCCTGCACGCTTCGTACCCGTCCATCTTGGGCATCATGATGTCCATCACTATCACGTCAGGCTTCTCGTTGCGGGCCTTGGAGAGGCCCTCCTCGCC
Organism: bacterium; assembly: GCA_049288275.1. Taxonomy (GTDB): domain Bacteria; phylum Arandabacterota; class Arandabacteria; order Arandabacterales; family Arandabacteraceae; genus JBAQHK01. The sequence goes on from JBAQHK010000099.1 coordinate 6,519, forward strand.
GTCCGAGGCCGTGACAACGTCGTAGCCCTCAGCGCCGAAACTGAAATTGAGGATGTGCTGTATGTATTCCTCGTCGTCCACGACCAGGACCTTGCCCCTCGCCATAGCCTACCTCCGGTTGTAAGCCTAGTTGGTGGAAGTCTCGAGCGCCGGCTCGACCTGCTTGGTCCGGTTGACCACGACCTCTATGAACTTCTCGACCACTTTGGGATCGAACTGACCGCCGCTGCAGCGCCTCAGTTCCTCCAACGCCTCCTCAGCGCTCATCGCCCCACGGTACGGCCGCTCGCTTACCATCGAATTGTAAGCGTCCACAACTGCCAGTATCCGAGCCCCCACAGGTATCTCCTCCCCCTTCAAGCCGTCCGGATACCCGCCCCCGTCGTACCGCTCGTGATGATGCAGTATCACCCGCTTCACCTGCTCCAGGAACTCTATGGGCCCCACTATGTCCACCCCGGCTGCAGGATGCCGCTTCACGTTCTCGTACTCGCTCTCTCCCAGCCCGCCGCGCTTGCGAAGTATCTCCTCTCCCACCCTGACCATCCCCACGTCGTATATCCGAGAGACGTAGCACAGCAGCCGCGACTCCTCGTCCCCAAGACCCATACCCCGCGCCACACCTCCAACCAAACCGGCCAGCTCTTCGCCCCGGCCGCGGGGCACCAGCCTCCTGGCGTCTATCAGGCTGCGCAGGGAGTCGCATATTGTCCCGAATTCGCTCTTGATGCCCTGGTACTGCTTGATCTTGCCGAGGACGCTGGTCACCCGGTCGGACAGCGCCTGCAGAATCTCCGCGTCGCTGTCGGTGAACGGGGTCAGCGATATCTTGTTGGTCACGTTCATCACGCCGATCACCTTCTGGCCGACCTTCAAGGGAACGCTCAAGAGCGACCTGGACTCGTACTGGGGCCTGTTGGACCGCTTGAAACTGGGATCCTGCTCGATGTCGGCTATCAGAAGCGGCTTGCCGGTCTTGGCGACCCATCCCGATATGCCGTCGCCGACCTTGACCCGCGCCATCTTCATCACGGTCTCATCCAGGCCGAGGGCGGCGCTGACCGACAGCTCCTGGGTCTCATCGCTCAGGAGCATCAGCGAGGCGGTCTTGGCGCCCATTATCTCCGCTATCATGTCCACGATAAGCTCGGGTATCCGCTTCTCGCACTGCCACATCTCTTCGCAGCCCAGCACGTCCGACTTGGGCTGGGCGACCGCCTTCCACTTGGGCAGCCTCACGATGAATCTGGCGCCCTGCCCGGTCTCGCTCTCCGCCCAGATCTTGCCGTCGTGCCAGTCAACTATGTTCTTGGCGATCGCCAGCCCCAGGCCCACGCCTCCGAACCTGCGGGTGGAGGTGGAGTCCACCTGATAGAACTCCTCGAATACCCGGCGGAGCTTGGACTGCGGAATGCCTATGCCGGTGTCCTTGACGCAGACCTCCGCCGTGGAGTCCCGCTCCTCAATGGTCACCGTGACCTGGCCGCCTTCGGGGGTGAACTTGATCGCATTGCCGATAAGGTTCAGGAGCAGCTGCTTCATCATGCCCTCGTCGGCGCTTATCACAACAGGCGAGCCCTCGCAGGGCACATCCAGGCGCACGTACTTCTTGTGGGCGCTGGGAGAGATCACCTGCTCCACGTCCTTCAGGACCTTCCTCATGTCGATGTCGCACTTCTTGACCTCCACCTTGCCCGATTCCATTCGCGACAGGTCCAGCATGTTCTCCACTATCTTCGCGAGGCGCTGGGATTCGTCCTCGATTATCCGCAGGAACTCCACCTCGGTGTCACGGCTCGAGCTGCCCCAGTCTCGCGAGAGGGTCTCGGCGTAGGCCCTTATAGATGTAAGCGGCGTCCTCAGCTCGTGAGAGACCGTCGCCACGAAGTTTGACTTGATTTCGTTGAGCTCCTTGAGGCGCTTGGTCATCTGCCGCAGCTCGATCACGTTGTCCTCGAGCCTGCCGTAAAGCCTGGCGTTCTCTATTGCGGTGACCGCCAGGTTGGCGAATATCTCCAGCACCTCCACCGCCTCCACGGTGGGCACCCGCCTGTCGACGGGATCGTCCACCGAGAGATACCCCAGCAGCTGCTGGTCGCGGGTCCACAGTGGAACAAACAAAGTGTCCTCGGGATGCCACTCGCCCGCCTGGCGCTCGCCCAGGTTGGGGACGTAGACCTCGTCCTTGCGGCCAAGCCAGAAGTTGTGCTCGTGGCTTATGAAGTAGGAGTGGCCTATCCTGAACTCGTCTTTCATCCAGGCCCTGAAGGTGTCCAGGGGAACGTCACGCGCGCTCAGCTTCTCCACCGCGCCTTCGTCCAGGCCGGCGAACGCCCTTGCCTCGAAGGACCTGGTCTCGTCGTTCAGGATCCTGACCAGAACCATTCGGAAGCCCAGACTCTGGCTGACCGCCTCGGCGATCTCGTTCAAGAGCTCCTGCAGCTCCAGCTTGGAGTTTATGCCGTCGAAGGTCTCCAGAATCTTGGCCAGGTTCGCGGCGCGCCGTTCCGCCCGCTGCTCGATCTCACCCGCGTGCCGGGCCTCGGCCTCGGCAAGCGCCTTGGCGCTTCTCTGGCGCCTCAAAGCGCACACAGCGACCTCCGCCAGCACCAGCGCCGCCAGTGCAGCGCAAAGCATCAGCGTTGAGGTCGCGGTCATACCCCGCATGCTCTCAAGGAACTCGCTCAACATACTCGCCCCTCTGCCTCCGTGACCGCCTCCGTCTTACCAACGACCTCTATGAATTTCTCGACCACTTTGGGATCGAACTGACCGCCGCTGCAGCGCCTCAGTTCCTCCAACGCCTCCTCAGCGCTCATCGCCCCACGGTACGGCCGCTCGCTT
>JBAQHK010000100.1:0-1848 GCA_049288275.1 bacterium
GGCGGGGCATACGGCTCCCACTGGAAGTCCCACGTGTGCCACGCCCACGTCTTTCAGGCCGCCCAACAACTCGCTGAAGCTGACCCGGCGGGCTGGGGCATAGGGTGGGGGGGCAGCGCCCGCCGGCACGCGCGACAATCAGTGGGAGTGTGCCCGCTTCCGCCGGGCAGCTTAGCTCGAGGCCGTTAGGCGCAGCGCCAGGCGGCTCCGACGAAGGCAGCAAGGCAAAGGCTTCCCCGCCCCGTACCTCAGGCCAATCGGCGGTCCCAAACGCTCGCCATATAATCAACGGCGGTCCCATCCCTACCTGGCAAGACCCGCTCGGCGGAGCGATCCACCATGAAGCGCAGGTTCGGTCGACCTACCCTTGCGATAGCGGTCATCCTGGCAATCGCCCTGAGTTGTCTCGGCCTCTCTACGGCTCGGGCCATGGACTACGCCTCTCAGCTCGTCGACACCTACTATCGCGTCCAAGATGAGGTCCTATTCCCAACCGGAATCGGTCGACACTACATTGACCTGTACTACTACTTCAGCAACGAGACCTGGCAGATCTCGTTGGCTCATCCGCAAGTCATGAACGACGCATGGCAGATCTTCATTGATTTCGAACCCCCTCTTCGCGCACTCGTTGAGGGCAGAGGCGGCGAAGTCTCTGTCACCGAGGAGATGGTCAGTCAGGTCGAAGGATTCCTAGACCTCCTCCACCAATATGCAAGCCCAGAATTCCAAACCACGATTCGACTGGAACGCTCACGGATCCTGTTGTCCAGCCTTATAGGCTTGTCATTTGACGAGGGCCGGTTATTGCTTCTCGGGCCGCCGGAGGCCAACCCTCCAGGGGCTCCTCCCACGCGCATGCCAATGCCCATACTTCAATGACTCGTCCCCGGGAGTGCGTTCATGCACAACCAAATGCATTGCAGGCCTACTCAACCCCGGGCTCTTTGCTGCGCCTAACAACTCGCTGAAGCTGACCCGGCGGGCTGGGGCATAGGGTGGCGCGCCTTGCCCGCCGGCATGCGCGACAATCAAGGGGAGCCTGCCCGCTTCCGCCGGGCAGCTTAGCTCGAGGCCGTTAGGCGCCTAGGTGTGTCCTTCAACGGCCGCTCGGATGCAATTGGGAACAGAACTGCGTCCGCTCATGCCTGCCTCGTCATCCGTTCCCCCTGCTCAGGATAGACATCAAGAGACGCGGGTTCGCGCCTTCGCGGCGTCCGCTATTGCCCTCTCGCTTCTCCTAGGCATGAGCCTGCTACTCTACACTAGGTACATCGACGACGATGCCTTCATCACGTTTCGCTACGCTCGGCAACTTGCCGAAGGGAACGGGTTTGTCTACAACCTCGGTGAGCGCGTCTATGGGACAACCACCCCGCTGTTCGCGATTCTCCTGGCCGGCTGGTTCAGAATCAGCGGGAACGACCTGCCTGTCGTGGCCGAAATCATCGACCTGGCTGCCGCGCTGGGAGCGCTCATCCTGCTCTGGCTAGCCCTTCGGCGAACGGGTGCCAGCCCTGCGCAGCAAGTAGCCGCACTTGTGATCGTCGGGACGTCCACTCGGCTGTGGTACATGAATACCCAGGGCATGGAGACTCCCCTCGTCCTCCTGCTCATGGTCTCCTCCTGGTATGCCATCATCGTCGAGCGCTATCTGCTCGCAGGGTTCCTTGCCGGCCTTCTTCTGTGGGCACGGATAGACTCGGCGCTTTGGCTGCTGGCCCTGTTGCCAACCTTGCGAGGCTCGCGCGCAGGCGCCGTGCCTCGCTTCGCGCTCGCCGCCGGGATCACCTATCTGCCCTGGGTGGTCTTTGCGACGCTCTACTTTGGCTCCCCAATCCCCCACAC
>JBAQHK010000101.1:0-5521 GCA_049288275.1 bacterium
CGCCAGGCCGCGGCAGCGGCGACCGAGATCGCCGCGGGCACGACGGCGCCGGCTGCAGTTGAGGTGATGGATCGGGCGACCCTGGCGGCGGTGGCGCGATTTGGGTTGGGAGACGGCAAGGCGGCAAGCGGAGGTGAAGGATTGTCCGGGGGAGGTCAGCGAGGACCGGTGGGCGGAGGGTGGTGGGCGGGGGCCGGAGGACTGCTTCTGGTCGAGGTGGACGGCACGCGAGCGGTGTGCGAGGCCGAGGCTGCGCGAATAAGAGAGGCGGTGGGCAAAGGGGGCCGGGTGCTGGCCGAGAGGCAGGCGCGCTATCCCGAGGCCGAGGGTTTGTGGCAGATCCGGCGAGCGGCCCTGGGGGCTCTGGCGGCGGCTTCGCCCACGGTCATGATCGAGAACTTCAGCACGGGGCCGGACAAGGTTGAGGATCTCCTCGGGCGGGTCGAGGCCGCGGCCCGGCGGCATGAGGTGGAGATTGCGGCCTTCGGCCACGCCGCCGAGGGCGTGATGCACGTGGCCCTTGCCACGGACGGGCGCGATCCCGAGGAGGCGGCGCGGGCCCGCGAGGCATGGACGCGGCTGGAAAGCGCCTGCGATCCCCTGGGGGCGAGGATCTCGGGCAGGGGCGGCACCGGCCTCATCGGGATGCCGCCGGTCAGGGCCCGCCTTGCCGGGGCGAGCCTGGAGATAGTGCGGCGGGTCAAGGACGCATTTGATCCGGACGGCATGATCAACCCGGGCAAGTTGACCGCCGGAGGGCCGAGCGCATGGTAGAGCAGCGAAACGTCAAGGCGGAGCCCGGGGCCGGCCAACTTGACCTCTTCGATGCCGCAAGCGACAAGTCGGCGTACGAGATCCTGGACCAGGCCCTACCCGAGATCCAGCGCTGCCTCAAGTGCGGCCTGTGCAAGTCCGCCTGCCCGATCTACGCCGAGACGCTGGATGAATCGTCGTCGGCGCGCGGCCGGATCGCGATTGCCGAGGCCCTGCGCGAGAGCGGCCTCTCTCTCGGCCCGCTGGTCGCCGACCGGCTGGGCAAGTGCCTCAACTGCAAGGCTTGCATGGACGCCTGCCCGAGCGGGATAAAGGTGGACGAGATCGTCCTGGCGGCGCGGGCGGAGATCTTCAAGAAGGGGCGGTTTCCCCTACTCAAGAAGCTGGTCTTCCGCAACCTCTTGAAGCGCGGGCGACTCCTGCCGCCCGTGGGCAAGACCGTGGCCTTCATCGAGAGGAAGATCCTTCGCGGCCTGCCTCCGTCGAGCCCCTACCGAATTCTCCTGCCGCTTGTGAAGCTGGACAGGGACAGGCTCCTGCCCATCTTCGCCGAGAAGGCCCTGACCGAGGAATTGCCCGAGGTGGTCACTCCAAAGGCCCCGGCGAGGATGCGAGTGGGATTCTTTTCGGGCTGCGCCACCAACCTGATCTACACCGGCGTCGGCAAGGACGTCGTGAGGGCACTGGTTGGAGAGGGCATCGAGGTTGTGATTCCCCGAGACCAGGGCTGCTGCGGAGTACCGGTTTACACCGCCGGGGACAGAGAGACTGCACGGGCTCTCGCCCGACGCAACGCCGAAGCCTTCGGGCGACACCGTGTGGACGCCATCGTGACCGCGTGCGCGTCCTGCGGCCTTGCCCTGAAGCGAGATTACGAGACCATGCTGGGCCTGGGGCGCGACCCGCTCGGGGCGAAGGTGTATGATTTCGCCGAGTTCCTCGTCAAGCACTCCAAGCTGGAGTTTGCCCGGACGGGCCTTCCAGCCACCAAAGCCACTTACCATTATCCCTGCCATCTCAACCGGGGCCAGGGCATCAAGGAGGCGCCGCGCAAGGTGCTCGAGGCGCTGTCCGGGGTGGAGTTCGTCGAGATGGAGCAGGCGGATCGATGCTGCGGTGGCGCCGGGACCTTCAGTCTGAGTTACTACGATCTCGCAAGAGCCGTCGGCGCCCGCAAGGCCAACTACGTCGCGGCCTCCGGCGCGGATGTCGTGGCCACCTCATGCCCGAGCTGCATGATGCAGCTGGCCGACATGCTGGGCCGCAATGGGCTGCCTCAGAAGGTGGTCCACCTGGCTGAGCTCGTGGCGGCCTGCTATCCTCCGCTTGAAGAGTCGGCGGAACTCCCGCCGGGCAAGCGCCCCAGATAAGCGGCAGGGCAGGCTCTCGGTGGAGCCTGCCCCGCGATTCCGTTGGTCTCGTCTAGGGCGAGATTCCTTCGCCTATCTGCAAGATTGCTTCCACCGTCCGTGGAAGAAACCCGCAGTGTCGGGGCTTTCCGGCAGGCAGTAATGACCACGGAAGTCACCCGCGACGGTCAGGGCCTCGTTGACCCAGTGCCCCTCGAAGTACCCGTCGGGACCGGCCTCGTCGGCCTCTTCCTCGTCATCATCCAGGAGCGGACCCCAGATGCCTCGCATCAGCCCGCCGAAATCCCCCGCTGTGGTGATCCACTTGCCGTAGAGCACCCGCCGGCCTTCCTCGACGGTGTAGCGCCCGCGGAGATAACCGTCGAGCGCTCCGTCCTGCCTCACCCAGGCTCCCTTGAACCAGCCCGAAGTGTCGGACTCGCTCACCCAGGCTCCCTCGAGGAAGCCGCGCGGACACTTGGCGCGCTCCATCTCCACGGCGACGACGGCGATCTTGTTGCACCCGTCAAATGTGATGGTCTGGTCGTAGGCTGCCAGACTGTCGAAGGGAATCTCGGCCGTGTAGAGAGGTGTGGTGATCGTGACCGAGTTGGCGACCATCCGGTGCCGCGGATCGGGGACGTCTACTATCTGGAATAGGATCCCGTCGAAGTGGTTGCCGGTGTGGGAGGCCCACTCTATCTCCCGCGCGCCCTTGCGAGGGCGCACGATGGAGTCACCGGGCTCAAACCTGACCAGGCGCCGGATGATGATCACTCCCCCGTCGGCCTTGATCGAGCCCGACCAGTCGGTCGCGGGACACACACTCACCGTGGTGTCCGGATTGTCGAGGTTGCCCCACACCAGGCGCAGCATGTAATGCCTGGCCCCGCCGTTTCGAAGGGCGTTCGATACGTCCGGACCGCCGAGGAGCTCGTCGTCATAGGGCGTGTCCTCGGGGTGAGCCGCCACGAGGCCGGTATCGCCGAAGCCCGGCGCCTCAGGTGTGGGGGTGTAGCCCCCGTATTCGGCCAGACCTGCCCCCTGGCCGGCGCCGCCATCGTCGGTCGTTCCGCAGCCTGCCGTCATGGCCAGAGCCGCGATCGCCACGGCAAATGCCGCCCTGTACGCAATGTCCGGAAGTCTCATGCCGCCGCCTCCTTCGTATGAGTGGGCCCCTCAGGTCCCATCCGCCCCTTGCTGCGGGCCACTGCCACCCGGCCCTCGCCCGGCCCAGGCTTGCATGCCCCGCCGCCCGCCGCCAAGCATAACGCTCCGGCAGGCCTTCTATCTACTTCGACAATCCAGGGTTTAAGGCTTAGTTGGTAGATCGGCCCGGGGGCGCGGTCTGGGCGAGACTCCGCCAGACCCTGGGGTCAGGCGCGGGGTTTCAGGCAAAGGACTTGGGGCATAAAGCAAGAGGGCGAGTCCCTAAGGAAGTAGGGCATTAAGGTGTGGAAGCAGAGCTGCGAGTTCCTCGCCCGTCACGCTCCTCGGGACTCACCCATACCTAATGATATCAAATCCGGGGAATTACGCAAGCTAAAAATGCACCACAGGCTGCAAGCCTTACTTATCTCGGTCTTGGCCGACAACTTATTGATATTAGAGGCAGTTGCCACTCTGCGAGGCGACTCCGGATGCAAGCGCGTGGGTGCCCGGCGGGGTCCCGATCCGGTTCCGGCGTGCAATGAATTGCATACCCCTTACTCCACGATCACGCTCCCGGTGCCCTCATTGTAGATGTCGGAACCGTAGGCGCTCCCGAAGACCGGGGGATCGTGGGTCCAGGTGTTGTACTTGGCGTAGATCACGCTCTTGGTCGGGTTTCTAAGGCCGTAGTAGGTGTTGTTCCTTATGATGTTGCCCCCGAGGCTTCCCCTGGCGCCACCCCCGAGATCAGGGACGGGGTTGTTGGTATCGCTCCCGTAGCAGCACAGGGAGACGCCGTAGATGTTGCCATCGATCGTGCAGCCCTCAATCAGAGGGTTGGCGTGGCCGTTGAGGAAGATGCCGGTGGAGAAGCCCGAGATCACGCAATCTCTGACCACGGTGCCGGCGTCGTCGAAGATGATCTCGAATCCCCGTCCGCCCGACGGGTCCCCCTCGGCGACGAAGCGGCAATCGGTGATGGTCGTGCCGGTTGTCGAGTGGACGCGGACGTTTGCATTGACGGCAACATCGGACATCCTCAGGCTGTCGAGGACGGCGCTCTCGGCCGGGCTCTGAACCAAGATGGTCATGTTCCAACCCGACGGCAGTCCGGGGTCCTCGGCCAGGGTGAACTTGCGCACGGCGCAGTTGGTTTCTGCGATGCTGATCATCTGCGGAAGATTGGACTGGAGCACCGTGGTCTCCCAGTTCTCGCCGACCAAAGATACGCCGGCAGGGATGTAGAACGGGTAGACCTCGCCGCCGGCGGCATTGTACGTCCCGGCGGCCGCCAGCACGGTCATGCCGGCAGATGCCGCATCAAGCGCGCTGCGGATGGTCTTGAAGGGCCTGGTGATGCATCCCGTGCCGATCGCATCGCTTCCCAGCGCGGCGTTGACATGGATTATCGTGAACTCCACGGTGACGCGGCAGGAATCCGCCTTGGTGCTGTCTTGCTGGGAGACCGCGCGGATTGTGATCGTAGGCTCGCCGGGAACCGCTTCGGGTGCGGTGAAGGTGGCGGGATTGCTCTGGGAAACCGTGCCCGTGGTCGAGTTGCCGCCAAGGACGCCGTTTACATACCAGGCTACCATGGCGGGATCGCCGTTTGCGACGGTCGCAGTGACCTCAAGTGAGGCGCACACCTCGGTAGCTGTGGAGTCGACGTCAAGGGCGAGCGACAGCGGCGCGGGGGCGCCGTCGTCCCCGCCGCAACCGGCGAGGATCATGGCGAGGGCCAAGGTTGTTGCTAGGCTTGCCGCGAGGAGGCAACGGGGGATGGAAACAGGGTGTGGTCTGAGCACTGGTAACTCCTTTCGGTCGGTCTTAGAACCGGTTGTCACAAGGTCGTGTATGTGAAAGGAAGGTAGCCTAACGGCGGCGCGGAGTCAACGGCTGCGGGTCCTGTCGCCGACCACCCCCACCGTGCTCGCTTGCGCTGCGCTCGTTGGGGACCCCCGTCGGCGCCACCCGCCACATCCTGCGCGCCTTCGTCGGGCCGAAGGGGCTCGGTCGGGGCTTCGTCGGGCCGAAGCCCTTCGCTCAGAGTACTGATATTCGCTACGGGCAATCGGCCCTTCCTCGGCGCTAATGCCCGGCTCTCTCTCGTCCCTTCCCTCGCCCGGAGACGGGCAAAGGCCCCCTGAGCTAAGAAATTTCTTGACAATATTGGCGGCAAGATGTACCTTTCTGGCTGAGTTACAAGTTTGGTGAAGAACACCCTTTAGTGACCGCTGCGGAAAAAA
>JBAQHK010000102.1:0-7653 GCA_049288275.1 bacterium
ACCTCCGTCCCCGCCCGATGATGCCGGGCGTCCCTAAGCCTGCCAGTACCCAGGGGCAAAGCGCGCGGCTGCGAGCCCGTCTTGCCACCGAGTCGATGGGCCAGCCGTGCCCTAGGCCCATCCCAAAGTGCGACAGGCATGCCGCGATTACAGCCACTCGAGTCCTATTGATGCATCTTCTGTCCGGTCAATCAAGGAGATTCTTTGCCTAGCGAACTGCCGACGGCGCAGCTCGCATGCGTGGGAGTTCGCTTCCTGCCGGCTTTGCCAGTCGGCCGGCACGAGCCGGGGCACGCCTCCAGGCCGCTACCTGTTGACCCCCGGCCGAGCGGATGCTACCTTGGTACCGCGATGGGTGAGAACATAGGAAAGAACGACCGATGGGACGACATCTGGGCCGAGAAGCGGAAGACCGCCTCCGGCCGCGTCACCTCTGCCTTCGCCAAGGACATTGTCTATCGGACCGTGGACTACATCCTGCGCCGTGAGGTCCCCGATCCGTGCGGCAAGCGCATTCTCGAGGTGGGCTCGGGCACGGGCCTGGTGTCACTGGCCCTGGCCCGACGCGGCGCCAAGGTAACGCTGTGCGACATCTCGCCGGCAGCGCTTGAGTTCTCCAGGACTGCCTTCGCGCGAGCCGGAAGCGAGGGCGAGACGGTTCAAGGTTCGATCCTCGATCTTCCCTTCGAGGATGGCGCCTTCGATGTGACCTGGAACGCCGGGGTGATCGAGCATTTCGAGGGCGCCGAGCAGCTACGGGCGCTGCGGGAGATGCTCCGCGTGACCAAGCCCGACGGACGCATCGTCGTTGCCGTGCCCTGGAGCGGCGCGCGAATCTACCTTCGCGCCAAGAAGTTTGCGGACAGCCGCGGCGCCTGGCAGCCCGGCTACGAGGCGCCGATCGCTTCCTTCAAGGAGATCGCGCCGCGGATCCCAGCCACCATCGTCACCGAATACTCAACCGGCTTCCTGGCTCAACTCCACTTCATGAAGTACTACTTCGCTCGCCCCCGGTGGCTCAAACTTGCCTGGGTGGGTCTGGTGGAGGCAATGAGCCTCCCCCTCTTCTTGGCCAACCGGCGCCCGGGCTATCTGCTGGTGGCGGTAATGAAGCGGCAATAAGGATCAGTACCCCAGACGGCCTTCCTTGTGGCGCTCAGTCAGGACGCCGAGCATGTCGGCGACCATCTTGGGCATGTCGAAGTCCGGCTTCCAGCCCCACTCCTCACGCGCCGTCGAGTCATCGAGCGAGGTCGGCCAGGAGTCCGCGATGGCCTGGCGGAAATCCGGCTTGTAGGTGCAGGTGAATCCCGGAACGTGCTTGGCGATCTCGGCCGCAAGCTCGCCCGCCGAGAAACTCATCGCCGTAACGTTGAAATCGGCGTGATGCTTGAGCTTCCCGAGGTCGGCTTCCATGAGATCGAAGGTGGCCTTGAGGCAATCCGGCATATACATCATGGGAAGCCGCGTGTCCTCCTTGAGGAAGCACTCGTACTTCTTGTTCTTGACAGCCTCGAAGAAGATCGCGACCGCGTAGTCGGTGGTCCCGCCGCCCGGCAGGGTCTCGTAACTGATGATCCCGGGATAGCGGCAGCCTCGCACGTCGACGTTGAAACGCCGGACGTAGTAATCACACAGGAGTTCCGCCGCCACCTTGGTCACCCCGTACATGGTTTTGGGCTTGAGGATGGTGTCCTGCGGCGTCTTGTGCCTGGGGGTCTCGGGGCCGAAGACAGCGATGGAGCTCGGCACAAAGACTCGCGCCATCTCGTGCTCGCGCGCGGTCTCCAGGACATTGTAGGTGCCGTTCATGTTGACGTCCCAGCAGAGCTGCGGATTCTTCTCGCCCACCGCCGACAAGATCGCGGACATGTGGTAGACGGTGTCGATGTTGTACTTGTTCACCGCCGCCTCGACGGTTTCCCGCTTGGCGACGTTGATGAACTCGAAGGGCCCCGACTCCAGCAGTTGCTTCGACGGCTGGGTTCTGTGGCCGGTTGCCAGAACATTGTCGGCGCCGAACTTCTTCCTCAGGGCCATCGTGAGCTCCGACCCGATCTGCCCCACCGCGCCCGTCACCATGATTCGCTTCATCTGCTTTGACATGCTCTTCCCCCGCCTGCTCAAGGCCTCAAAGTGGAAACGCCGGAACACCGGCCAACTCTGACTTCTACCTCTAACAAATGGCGCGCGCCAAGGCAACTCCTTTGCCGGCAGCACCCGGGCGGTTTGGGATTGGAGATTCCGGCAGATGGGGTTATACTGGCAGGCGGAAAGAGGTCTCGCGCATGAGTGCTGAAGATCAAGGAAGGACCGGCATCCTGGCGATCCTCGGCAGTCCGAGGCGCCGGGGCAACACCGACACCCTCGCCGGGGAGTTCCTGAGGGGAGCGGCCGGGGACGGCGCCACGCCCGGAACCGTCACCAGAACCATCATTCCGAGCGAGCTGGCCCTCGCTCCCTGCGACGGCGACAATCGCTGCTTCGCAGATGGCCGCTGCGCAATCGCCGATGGAATCAACCCGATCTACGATGAGGTCCTAGCGGCGCCGCGCCTGCTCATCGCAACGCCGGTTTACTTCATGGGCCCGCCCGGTTCGCTCAAGTGCTTCATAGACCGATTCCAGGCGGTCTGGGCCAGGGCCGCGATCCTCAAGACCTTTGACCCCGACGACCCGGCGCGGCGCCGCAACCACCGCGCATTCGCAATCTACGCTTGCGCTGCAGCGGATGATCCCAAGATCATGCGCCCCGCGGTGAGCATCGTGAAGGCCTTCTGCAACGTGGCCGGCTTCGACTACGCCGGGGAGATTATTGCGGCGGGTCTCGAGGGCCCGGCAGATGCGGCCGAGCGCCCCGATCTGCTCAAGGCCGCTTACGCGGCCGGCCGCGAATTCGTAGAAAAGGCCTAGCGCGATCTCACAAGTGCCGCTCGAACGTCGTCCTTCAGCACCGCGCGCAGCTTCTTTTCGAGCGCGCCCCTGATCCGGTGCAGCTTGGACTTGATCGCCGATGCCGACATGTTGAGTATCCTGCCCGTTTCTTCGGTGGAGAGCCCTTCGATGTGCCGAAGCACAAAGATCGCTCTGCTGGTCGGGGAGAGTTGCTTGATGGCGTTGTCGAGCAGACGGCTGGTTTCCTTCTGAATCAGGTCCGCCAGCGGATCGGGGCCGTCGTCCGGGAAATCTCGCACCAGCGCCCCCCGCTCGGTCTCGATCGGCTCGTCCATTGGCACAAACCGACCGCGCTCTCGCCTTATCTTCATCAGAGCCAGATTGAGGGTTATGCGGTAGAGCCAGGTGTAGAAGCTCGCCGTTCCCTTGAACTCCGTCAGGGATTGGTAGGCCTTGACAAAGGCGTCCTGAACCACATCCTCCGCGTCCTCCTGGGTATTGGTAAGCCTCCGCGCAAGCCGATAGACCTTGTCCTGATATCGCGAGACCAGCGTATCGAAGGCGCCAGGAAGCCCTCTGCGCGCTTGCTCAACCAGCTCCTCGTCGGTGATCCTGCGATTGCACACTACCACTTTGCCTCACCTCCTTCGGGCGTAACAGCCAAGCCCCCTCGCCCGCGCCCCGCCTTCACCGCCTGCGCCTCAGCGCGTCGACCCTGGAAATCACGTCCTCGCAAGAGAACGGCTTGAGTAGCACCTCCTGCACGCCGGGGATCTTCTCAAGCGCCCCTCGCTCCTCGCTGGTGTAGAAACCGCTCATCACGATGATCGGTATGTCGGCGGTTTCGGGCTCGCCCGCCAGTTCCGCCGCCACCTCGAAGCCGTCCTTCCCTCTCATCCTCACATCCAAGAGCACCAGGTCGGGCTGCGACTGCCGGATGGCGCTCGCGGCAGCCAAGCTGTCTGACATCGGCTCGACCGCGCAGCCCTCCGAGGCCAGGATTTCGCTCAGTTCCTCCAAGAGATCCTCGTCATCGTCCACGATCACTATCTTCAGCGTCTTCAATCCGGCAGGGCGCCGACTTGCGCGAGCCACTGTTGTCACCTCAAGTTGGGAGAGGAAGTTCGTGCGCGTTGTAAGAGCATCCCTCCGTCGTTGCCGGCTAAGATGATCTCACGGCGGGGCGGCGTTACTGAAGGGCAGCACTCCCCCTTTGTCTGACACTTTTCCACCTGGGGGATCGGGGCGCCTCGTCGGCGCCGGCGGGACCTCAGGACAGCAGGTGTTTGACCCTGTCCAGCAGAGTTGAGAAATCGAAGGGCTTGTTGAGCACGTCGCTGACCAGTTCCCATCCCGGCTTGCCGGCCGGGCTCTCCTCGGCCAGCTCGCCGTTCAAGAGCCTCGCGGTCATGATCAGCACCTTCGGCTTGGGTCCCTCGGCGCTCAAGCGCTCCAGCACCCCTTCCCCCTTAAGCCCGGGCAGCTTGAGATCCAGCAGCAGCAGCTCGCAGCCTTGCCTCTGAACGAGCGCCAACCCCTCAAGCCCGTTGAACGCCGCGTGCACGGCGTAGCCCTCGCTCGCAAGCAGCTCCCGCAGCTCCTCACAGGCTTCGCGGTCGTCTTCGATTATCACTATCTTGCGCTTCATCGTCGTCACTTCCAGATCGCCGCTCTACTTCCGCTCGCCGTCCCGCGGCAATACTATCCTCACCGTCGTGCCTTCCCCGGGACGGCTGTCGATCGCGAGGTCTCCGCCGTGCAGCTGCACAATCTCCCGGCAGATGGTAAGCCCGAGCCCCGTTCCCCGCACCTTGGTGGAGAAGAAGGGCTCGAAGACCCGCGCCAGATCGGCCGGGCTTATTCCGGGGCCGTTGTCCGCGATCGTGATCTCCACGCCGCCCTTTCTGGCCGCGCCTGCCACCGATATCCAGCCTCCGGTATCCGCCAGCGCCTCAAAGGAGTTGTTCAGGACGTTCTCCAGAACCTCTTTGATCTGGACCACGTCGATCTTGAGGCTGACGCCCTTGAGAGAGGCAAGGTCCTTCTTGACCGTGACCTTCCGCCCCGGGTGCCGCGACCGCGCCAAGGAGACGGTCTCTTCGATGACCTCTTGGATCGGCGCTGGCTGCCGCTCCGGCCCCTTGATGCGCGCGTACCTCAGCAGGTTGTTGATGATCTGGGCGCTCTCCCCCACCTTCTTCTCGATGCTGGTCAGATGCTTGGCGATCGCCGGGTCCTTGCTCTTGCGCCTTATGTTCTGAAGCGCAAGCCCCATCGCGTTCAGGGGATTGCGAAGCTCGTGCGCCACCGAGGCCGCCAGAGTGCCGATGTCCGAGAGGCGCTTGGATTCAGCCAGTTTGTCCCGGCTCCTGCGCAACTCCTCCTCCGCCCTTCTCTTATCGGTGACGTCTATTCCAAACGATATGGTCCCAACGACCACGCCCCCTTCGATGATCTGGCTGTTCTGCCAGATCACGTACCGTTCCTCGCCGAACTTGGTGAGGATGGGATTCTCGAAGTGCTTGACCGGATCCTCCTGGCTGACCATCCGACTGAACACTTCCCAGACCTCGGGATAGCGATCCTTCGGAACCAGCACTTCGAACCAATTGCGCCCCGCGAGCTCATCTTTGGTGTAGCCGGTGATGCGCTCGGCAGCTTCGTTGAAAACCGTGACCGCTCCCTTGGCGTCAAGGCCTACCACCATGGCGTTGGCAGTATGAATCAGGCGTTCGGCGTATTCCTTGGCCGCCCGCAGATCCGCCTCGACCTGTTTGAGATCGGTGATGTCTATCAGCAGCCCCTGCATGGAGACTGAGCCGTCGGCCCGGCGGATTGGTGTATAGACGGCATAGAACCAATGGCCGTCTCTGTGGCTCTGCAGCGCTTGGCGAACTGTCTCACCTTCGAACACCCGGCCTCCCGCGCACCACGGACAGACGTCATCTGCCTCACGCAGGACCTTGTAGCAGAGCTCGCCCACGCCGTTCCGGCCGATCCGCTCGACCAGGCGCTGGTTCATGAACTCGAGGCGATGGTCCCTGGAGCAAACGTAGATCAGCCCGTCGAAGGCCTCGACGACGCCCTGGAGCCTCGCTTCGCTCTCTCGAAGAGCGCTATCGTCCCGAGGCTCGTCCTTTCGGGGTTCGTTCATTCGCCACTCGTCCCTTCGCGGCGGGTCTCTTCTCGGCGCGTCCCGGGCGGCCGGCCCGGCGCCTCGCTGGCCCCGCGGCTCCCCCGGAAGCGCTCGCCTTCTCCCGCGCCCTGTACGCCGAGGGCGCGAGCCCGGTGGCCTTCTTGAAGGCCCGCGCAAACGACTCCGGGTTCCCGTAGCCCAGTCGGGCGGAGATCTCATCTATGTTGTAGCCGGTCTTGGTCAGGAGATCGGCTGCCCTGCGGGCCTTGACCTTGGCTTTGTATTCGTTGAAGCCGATGCCCGTCGTCCTGCCGAAAGCCCGGCTCAGGTACTTTGGGCTCAGGCACGCGAGTGACGCGGCGTCTTGGAGAGACACGTTCTTGTCGTAGTTGCGCTGCAGGAAGTACATCACGCGCTTGATCTTGGCCTCGACTCCCCCGGCCCCCGTTCCGTTGGGGCTGGTCCGCGCGCGCAGCAGCCGGGCGATCACTTCCCTGGTCTTCTCTACGTCTACGGGCTTCTCGATGTAGTCGTCGGCCCTTCCCTGCAGGGCCTCGATCACAGTGCTCTTGGTGCCGAAGCCGGTCAGTATCACCACGCCGAGATCGGGCCGCATCCGCTTTATCGCCTTGAGAACCTCGGTGCCGCGCATTCCCGGCATCACAACATCCAGGATCACCAGGTCGATCTCGTTGGGCTTGCCCAGGATTTCCAGGGCTCCCTCGCCGCTGGCGGCCTCCACGAAACCGTACTCGTCGAAGCAGTCGCGGAACTCCTCACGGGTGATCTTGTCGTCGTCGACCAGCAGAATGTTGAAGGGCATGGACCGCTCGCCTCACTCAGCCCATCATACCACCACCGCGCCGCCCATTTCCAGCGATTCCGGACGCCCGCGCGGTGGCTGCCCGGGCCGGGCCGCTTGCTCTACCTTGCGCCGCGCTGGCGCCCCGAGTAGTGAAACCGCTCGGCGACCACGCGCCCGGCGCCATCGAAGCGCACTCCTTCCGCCTCGAGCAGCGCCCGCTTCATCGCCGGCCCGCCCTGATAGCCCCCGACGGTCCCGCCTGAGCGCACCGCTCTGTGGCAGGGAATGATGATGGGGAATGGGTTGGCGGCCAGGGCCCCGCCGACCGCGCGCGCGGCCCGGGGGCTGCCCAGATGCCGGGCAATCAAGCCGTAGGTGCTCACCTCGCCGCGCGGGATCGCATGCTCGGCCCGCAGCACGCGTCGCTGGAACTCGGAACAGAGCTCAAGCCGCGCGACCTCAAGACTGAAGCGGATATCCTTGCCGCGTAGGAAGGCCGCGATATCATCCGCAACCGCCTTGATCTCGGTGCACGAGCTCGCGCGTGAGGCGGGAAACAGCGCGGCGACAAGGCGATCGGCGCTGGCGCGCGCGGTCGAGAGCAAGACCCGAGTGATCCTGGGGCGGCCCTCGATACGGGACCACACCACCGCGAACGGGCCGAACCGCGAGTCGCGCAGGCAGTGGAACTGCCCGGCCGCATTGCCTGGCACGCCGCCCGCCAAACCCTGTGAGGCAGACCTTGGTTGCATGTGAGCCATGACATCATCATACATCAGCAGCTGTCAGGACGACACACTCAGGTTGTGCCGATTACA
>JBAQHK010000103.1:0-36980 GCA_049288275.1 bacterium
AACCTACCTCGCTTCACGTTCTTGAGAAGCTTCCTGACCTGCTCGAAGTCCCTCAAGAGCCTGTTGATCTCCTGAATCCTCATGCCGCTGCCGCGGGCAATGCGCCTGCGGCGGCTGCCGTCTATGATCTCCGGGCGGACTCTCTCCCCCGGCGTCATAGAGTTTATTATAGCTTCCACGCGTACGATAGCTTTTTCATCCAGGTCCAGGCCCTTGACCTTGGACATGCCCGGCATCATGCCTACCAGGTCCTGGAGCGGTCCCATCTTCTTCACCTGCTTGATCTGGTCGCGGAAGTCCTCCAAGGTGAAGGACTCCTTGAGCATCTTCTTCTCCAGCCGCGCGGCTTCTTCGGCATCCATGGCCTCGTGAGCCCGCTCCACCAGCGTCAGGACGTCGCCCATTCCCAGGATGCGCGAGGCCATTCGCTCGGGATGGAAGACCTCGATGGCGTCAAGACCCTCCCCCACGCCGATGTAACGGATCGGGGCCCCGGTCACGGCCCTGATCGAAAGAGCCGCTCCACCGCGCTCGTCCCCGTCCATCTTGGTTAGGATCACCCCGTCTATCCCGACGGTGTCGGCAAACTCCTTGGCGATGGCGACCGCTTCCTGGCCGGTCATGCCGTCGGCCACGAGCATGGTCTCGTGGGGGCTGATCCGCTGCTTGGTGAGCGCCAGCTCCTTCATCATATCGGCGTCCACATGGAGCCTGCCCGCGGTATCGACGATCGCGTAGTCCAGGGTACGACTTCGGGCGATCCCAACACCCCTGGCCGCAATGTCCACCGAACTTGAGCCGGTCTTCTCGTAGTAGACCTCGACCGGAATGGACTTCCCCAGGGTCTCCAGCTGATCCACCGCCGCCGGCCGGTAGACGTCCGCCGCGATCAGCAGGCCGCTCTTGCCCTTCTGCCTGAAGCGCTTGGCCAGCTTGGCTGCCGCCGTGGTCTTGCCCGAGCCCTGCAGCCCGACCAGCATGATCACCGTGGGCGGCGCCGAGGCGAAGGCTATCTCACGAGCGCCCGAGCCCATTACCTCCCGCAGCTCGTCGAAGACGATCCTGATGAACTGCTGGTCCGGGGTTATGCTCGAAAGGACCTCGGCGCCCAGGGCCTTGGCCTTGACGTCGTCGGTGAACTGCTTCACCACCTTGTAGTTGACGTCGGCCTCCAAGAGGGCCATTCGCACGTCCCTGAGGGCGTCGGCGACGTTGCTCTCGCTTATCTTGCCCCGGCCCCGGATCTTCTTCAGGGCCTCGTCAAGCTTGGTGGCAAGTTGATTGAACATGCCTCTCCCGACTCCTAGTCCAGCACTAGTCCACCACGGTATGGTCAGATCGCTAAGACCTTCAGGCGGCGAGACTTTGCGTTGCTCGGTTTCGAAGAGTTATGGTAACACTTGGCCTAAGAAGGCGCAAGCGGAAACGCTTGTGGGTTCGCCCTCCCGGCCAGCCCCCGGAGGGCCGCAGCAGCGATTTCCCGGACCGCGCCCCCGGGGTCGGGGCTGCCAAAAACCGCGGCCCCGGCTACCAGGATGTCGGCCCCCGCCCAGGCGGCAACCGGGGCGGTCTGGACGCCGATGCCGCCGTCCACCTCTATCTCGAAACCGTAGTTGCGGGAGACCTTGAGCTCGTACAGTCGGCGGATCTTGGGAACAACCTCGGCGATGAAGCCCTGTCCTCCAAAGCCGGGATTGACTGTCATCATCACTATCAGGTCCGCGACCTCGAAGACTGCCTGAGCAGGCTCCAGCGGGGTGGCCGGGTTCACAGCCACGCCGGCCCTTACGCCCAGGGACTTGGCTCGCTTGACCAGCTCCAGCGCCTCGGGCACCGCCTCGACGTGAAAGGTGATGTAGTCCGAGCCGGCCTTGACGAAGCGCTCGAGGTAGCGGCCCGGCTCCTCAATCATCAAATGGACGTCCAGCTGGCTCTTGGCGACACGCCTCAGGGCCTCAACCACCAGCGGCCCGATGGTGATGTTGGGCACGAAGTGACCGTCCATCACGTCCACGTGCAAGAGGTCGGCACCGGCCCCCTCCACCATCTTCACCGCCCGGCCCAGGTCAGTGAAGTCCGCCGACAGAAGCGACGGGGCGATCCTCACGCGCGGCCCGGTCACAGTTCCACGTTCCCCCGGTAGTTGGACGAAAAGAGCAGGGTTATCGAGTCCCCCGTGGCGACGATGTGGCCCGGCGGGGGATCCTGCAACACAACCCGGGCCTCGGCGGAGACCATCTCTCGCTGGTCGCTCGGGGCCCTGACGAACATGCCGAGCCGCTCGATCTCGATCCGGGCAGGCAGGTAGAGCTTGCCCCTCAGGTCCGGAAGCAGGTACCGGGTCAGGGGCTCCCCCCGACTGGCGAGGAAGTTGACCACACTGCCCCGGACCGCGAGAGAGCCCGCCGGGGGATCGGTTGTTATCACTTCGTCCCGGCCTGTGCCCTCACTGCGCGTCCAGGCCACGGTTCCCACCGAGAAGCCCGATCGCTCGACGAACATCTGCGCCGATCTCAGCGGCTTGCCGGCGCAATAGGGAACTTCCTGAAACTCCGGTCCCAGGCTCACGGTGACGAAGACTTTCCTGCCCTGCTTGACCGTCCTGCCTGCCGGCGGGTCCTGCGCAACAACCGTGCTTTCGGGGTAGTCCGGGCAGTACTCCCCGCCCAGGCGCTCGCAGCCGAGCCCGCCCTTCTTGAGCACCTCCGCCGCCTCGCCGGAGGCCAGCCCGCGGACGTCGGGAACGTCTACCTGGCGCCCGCCGACGAAGACCGCCATGATGAAGTTCAAGAGCAGCGCCACGCCGACCATCGCCGCGGCGAAGATCCCCAAGTAGGTCAGTATCCTTCGGAGCATGCCGTTGCCTCAGCCTGCCGGGCTATCAGCTTCTCACAGTCTCCTAATACGCGCCGCGAAGATCCCGTCGACCCCGTGAACGTGCGGCAGGGTCTGCATCATGCCTTCCTTGTAGACGACCCGCGCGGGCACAAGTTGACCGACATCATCGAGCCGGCAGTCCTTGCGCTTCGCCAGGACCGACGTCACGACCTGCTCGTTCTCGTCCGGTTCGATGCTGCAAGTACTGTATACCACGGTGCCGCCGGGCCTGGCAATCCCAATCGCGGCATCCAGCAGGTCCTTCTGGTAGGCGGCCATCCTGTGAACGTCGGTCTCACGCTTGGTCCACCTGAGGTCCCAGCGCCGCGCCAGCACCCCCAGGCCCGTGCAGGGAGCGTCCACCAGCACGTAGTCGGCGCCCGAGGCCGCAGGCTTCCTGCCGTCGGAGACCATGTAGACCATGCCGGAGTGCCCGAGCCGCACTGCATTCTCTCTGACCAACACCAGCCGATCGTAGGAAACGTCGCCGGCCAAGACCAGCCCTCGGCCTTCCATCAGCTCGTAGATGTGGGTGGCCTTGCCGCCGGGCGCGCTGCACACGTCGACCGCTCTTGCGCCTGGCGCGGGGCTGAGGCACATGCCCACAAGCGTGGAACTGGCGTCCTGGACCTGGGCCAGGCCCGCCCGGTGAATCTCAAGCCTCTCGATGGGGCTTGCGCCCCTGACGTAAATGTGAAAGGGCCCCGCCAGGCTCTCTTCGATCTCCAGGTTCTCCAGCCCCTCATCCGCCAGGAGCCGCCTCGCCTCCTCGGGGGTGGTGCGCAGCCTGTTGAGCCTGAGGCCGGTGGGAGCTATGCGGTTGTTGGCCAGCGCCAGCTCTATGACCTGGTCGGTGGTGTATCGCGCCAGCCACCTGCGCACCAGCCACGCCGGATGCGAGTACACCACGGAAATGTGCTTGATCGCGTCCTCATAGAGATCGGGGAACTCCACCGCGTCCTTCTCCCTGAGGTACCTTCGGAGGACGGCGTTGACGTAGCCGGCCTGATAGGAGTCCCCGAACTTCTTGGCGAGCTTCACGCCCTCGTTGGTGGCGCCGTAGTCCGGCACCTTGTCGAGGAACAAGAGCTGATAGATCGACAGCCGCAGGATGTTCAGCACCACCGGAGAGACCACGCGGCTTCTGTGTGAGAGCTGCTTTATTATGAAGTCTATCTTGCTGCGCCACTTGATGGTGCCGCTCACAAGATGGGTGGCAAGCGCGCGTTCCGCTCTGTCGGGATCGTTGGCCACCAGCAGGCGCTCCAGCAGATCCTCCGGCCTGGCACGCCCCGGGTATTCGATTAGGACCTTGAGCGCGATCTCACGCGCCGGCATTCTTGCCACTTCTACCCCCACACTCGGCCCAAGACTTGGGCTCGCCCGGCCCTCCGGCCGCAACATCTCCACCCTCTCCGGGCAACTCACCCGACCGTCCGCTGCCGCCGGGGGCCGCGCCGCCGGGGGCGACCGAGAAGAAGTCTATGGCCCGCCTGACCTTGGCGATGTCCACTCGGGTGTTCTTGCAGGGCCCGAAGGGCCGCTCGTTGAGGACACCGATCACCGGAATCGGGTAGCTGTCCAGTATGCCGCCGGTGAGGTCGCGTTCGCATGCGACCGCGACGATGGCCTTGGGCCGGGTCTCGACGATCACCCGTCTGGCAAGGGTGCCGCCCGTCGCGATTGAGACCTTGATGCCGTACCGGTCGCAGACCTCAATCAGGCCCGCGATCTCGCACCTGCCGCAGCCCTTGCAGTTTCTGACCTCGGAGGTCACCCGGTGCGGACATTCGAGATTCTGAAGGCAGTGCGGCAGGAGCAGCAAGAGCCTCTCGCCGCGCACCAGCCTGGAGGAGGCCGCCACGAGCGAGTTGTTCATGTCGATGAAGGACCTTCTCACCGAATCGGGATCTATCGCCAGCACGCGCCCAATCAGAGACGCCAGCGGAAAGAGAATGCGCACGGTGATCTTCTTGGCCGACACCAGGTCGCGCTTGAGCCGGCTGCTCAGGACAATCAGGCTGAAGAGCCCCACCACGGCCAGAAACGCGGAAAGCAGCCCGATGCCCACCACGAAGGGCAGCCGGACGCTCAGCTGGTAGAGCCTCGGCTGAGTGAGATACCAGAAGCCGAGGAGAAGACATCCCAGCAGCACTATTCCCACGAAGGAAAGCAGAATGAACAGGTTCTGCCTGGAGGACTCTTGTCTAGCCAAAGGTATCGCCAGCTTCTATTCGACGGCCGCGGGCGAAATCCGCCCCCGCCGTCGGCTTCTTGCCCGGAGCTTGCAGCGTCTTAAGCCAAAGCAATCCCACACCACACGATAAGAGGATACCCCGCGCCGAATCAACAGCAATCACGGTCGCCTGCTCGGCGGTCCCCTCCCCGGGCCGCGCGAGCGGCTGCGCGTAACTTGCGGGGTCACCCTCGAAGAGCCGTGATTCGATGATCTTGATCTGCTCGCCCTTGAGAAAGGAGAAAGCGCCCGGCCAGGGGCTCACGCCCCGTATGTGGTCATGGACTGCCCTTGCGCCCTTCGACCAGGCGACCCTGCCGTCCTGCTTGGAGAGCTTAGGCGCGTAGGAGGCCTGGCTCTGGTCCTGCTTGAGGCGCGGAGCGCTGCCCGAGGCCACGAGCTCGCAGGTCCGGACCACAAGGTCCGCCCCAAGCACGGCCAGCCTGTCCAGGAGATCTCCCGCGGTCTCATCGGGACCTATCTCGGTGCGTCGGGACTCAATCACGTCGCCGGTGTCCACGCCCTCGTCCATGAAGAAGGTGGTGACCCCGGATTCGGCCTCGCCCGCCATTATCGCCCAGTTGACCGGAGCGACCCCCCGGTACTTGGGCAAGAGCGACGCGTGCAGATTGACGCAGCCGAGCCGCGCCAGGCCAAGCGCCCGCCGCCTGAAGATCCTGCCGTAGGCCGCGGTCAGGACGAGATCGGGCCGGAGACCCGCGAGGGTCTCAAGAAAATCGGGGGAATTGAACTTCTCCGGCTGGAAGACCGTGAGGCCGCGGCCGGCAGCCCAGGTCTTCACCGGAGGGTCGACGAGGGCCAGACCCCGTCCCCGAGGCCTTGCCGGCTGGGTCACAACCGCAACGACCTGGTGCTCGCTGGCTACAAGCCTCTCCAGGCTGGGAACTGCGAAGCCGGGACTGCCAGCGAATATGATCCTCATTGCCGGGAGGCTGCCGTCTCCTTGGCCTTCTGCCTTATGGCTTTGAGCTTGTTTCTCAGGAGATTGCGTTTGACCATCCCTATCCTGTCGATGAAGAGCAGGCCGTCCAGGTGGTCTATCTCGTGGGCAAACGCCCGGGCCATCACCCCTGAGGCTTCCATGTTGACCTTCTTGCCGGCCTTGTCCAGGCCTCGGACCACAACGCTCTGAGGGCGTTTCACGTTGGCGTATATGCCGGGTACGCTCAGGCAGCCCTCCTCGCAGACTTCCTCCCCGCAGGCCGACACTATTTCGGGATTGATCAGCGGGTAGTGATGCCTGTGTCCCTCTCCGTCAACGGTCACCACCACGATGACGCGCTTCAGGATCCCGATCTGATTCGCGGCAAGCCCCAGGCCGCCGGCGGCATCAACTGTCGCCACCAGGTCGTTGATCAGCCGATCGGTCTCGGCATCCACATGGATCACCGGCTCGGCCTTGCGTCTCAAGACCGGATCTCCAAGCAATCTCACCGCTTCCGGTTCCATCGTGCGCTTCCCTTGGCCTGCGCCCATCCGGCCTATGCCCTCGGGCTATTCCTTGGACACCACGTGAGCTATTGATGACTTGGCGAACTCCACCTTGACGTTCTCGGCGATCTTCAAGACCACCTTGTTGTCGTCCAAGCCTACAATAACGCCGAACATGCCGCCTGAGGTCATCACGCGATCGCCCTTGGCAAGGCCGTCCAACATCTTGCGATGCTCTTTCTGGCGCTTCTGTTGCGGCCGGATCAAGAGGAAGTAGAAGACCACGAAGATCAGAACTATGAACACCAGCTGATAGGCGCCCGCGCCCATGCCGGATGGGCGTGCGCCGCCCGCCGGCTCGCCGCCGGTCTGTGCCAAGAGGCCCGTCACTGAAGCGAAAACACCGGACAATGCCATTTGCCTACCTCCCCTTAGGTCCGATCCTCGTGCGCTCCGAGCCGCTCCAAGAGCGACTCCTTCCAGCCACCGTAGCGATCCTCCAGGATCGCCTGCCTGGCCTGTCTCACTATCTTCTGAAAATAAGTAACGCTGTGCACCGTTGCAAGCCGCGGGCCCAGCATCTCCCCCGCCTGGAAGAGGTGCCTCAAGTAGGCCCGGGTGAAGTTGGTGCAGGTGTAGCAGTCGCAGTCGGGGTCCAGGGGCCCGAGATCCTCGGCGTACTGGGCGTTCTTGACCACGATCCTGCCACGGGACGTGAAGACCGTGCCGTTTCGGGCATTGCGCGTCGGCATCACGCAGTCGAACATGTCCACTCCGCGCTCGATCGACTCGACGATGTCCTCCGGGAATCCCACGCCCATGAGATAGCGGGGAGCGTCGGTCGGCGCGCCCTCCGCGCAGACCTCCACCATCTCGAACATCGCGCTCTTGGGCTCTCCCACCGAGAGCCCGCCGATCGCGTAGCCGTCGAAGCCGATCCCCACCAGAGCCTCCGTGCACCTTCGCCGTAGGGCCTCGTAGGTGCTTCCCTGCACTATGCCGAACAGGGCCCGCCTGGACCCGGCGCCGGACCGGTCGAATTCCCGCCTCGATCTGGCGGCCCAGTCTATGGTGAGGTCCGTTGACTGCCTGGCCCGGTCAAAGGATAAGGGATACCCCGTGCATTCATCAAGCACCATGATTATGTCCGCGCCGATCTTGTTCTGGATGCCCACCACCGCCTCGGGGGTGAGGAAGTGGCTGGAGCCGTCCAGGTGGGACTTGAAGGTCACGCCCTCGCGGCCGATCTTGGTCAGGTCCGCCATGCTGAAGATCTGGAAGCCCCCGCTGTCGGTCAAGGTGAGCCCGTCCCAGCCCATGAATTTCGCCAGCCCCCCCGCCCGCTCCACCAAGTCCGCGCCGGGTCGAAGGTAGAGATGGTACATGTTGGCGAGCACGATCTGGACCCCGGCGGCCTTGAGCTCCTCGGGCGAGACCGATTTCACCGTGGCCTGGGTCCCGACGGTCATGAAGGCGGGCGTTTCGGCCTGGCCGCTCGGCGTCGTGAGCAGGCCCGCGCGGGCCCCGGTGCGCTTATCAGTGTGAACCACGTCAAACTTCAAATGGGCACCTCTTCTACTCGCTCCTTTGGAGCTTCTTTCGGGACATCATACTATCAGCATGGCGTCGCCGTAGCTGTAGAATCTGTAGCGCCGCTCGATGGCCTCGGCGTAAGCCTTGAGCACCAGACGCCGGCCAGCGAAGGCTGCAACCAGCATGATCAGGGTCGAACAGGGCAGGTGGAAATTGGTGACCAGGGCATCGGCCACCCGGAACCTGTATGGGGGAATGATGAACTTCTCGGTCCAACCCCGCGCCGGCGCGAGCGGCCCGGAGGAGCCGTCACCGGCTGGCTCGACTCGCCGGCTGCCGCTCGGCGCAGATTGCCTCTTCACTGTCTTGGCCCCCTGCTCGGCCAGCATATCAGCCGCAGTTTCCAGAGCTCTGACCGAAGTCGTGCCAACCGCCACCACCCTCGCGCCCCGGCGCCGTGCCTCGTTCACGGCA
The DNA here is from genome assembly GCA_049288275.1 of bacterium. Taxonomy (GTDB): domain Bacteria; phylum Arandabacterota; class Arandabacteria; order Arandabacterales; family Arandabacteraceae; genus JBAQHK01. The sequence continues at coordinate 8,573 of JBAQHK010000103.1, forward strand.
TCCGCGCACTCCTGGTCTATCTCGAAGTACTCAGGCTCGAGCGTGTGCTCGCGGGGATCGTCGGTCTTGACGGGCCGGAAGCTACCCAATCCCACGTGAAGGGTGAGCCGGGCCACGCGGACGCCCTTTCGCTCCAGGGCCGCCAAGAGCGTCTCCGAGAAATGCAGGCCGGCGGTGGGCGCGGCCACCGAGCCGGACATGCGCGCATAGACCGTCTGGTAACGCTCCTCGTCAAAGCCCTCCGGAGCGCGCTTGATGTAGGGCGGCAGGGGCACCTTGCCCACCTCTTCCAAGACGCGCATCACGTCCGCGGTCTCGAACTCCACCAGGCGCTTTCCGCCCGCGACCCTGCCGCCCACCCGGCATCGGTGGCCGCGCCCCAACTCAATCTCGGTGCCCTCGTGTATCCGCCGCGACGGCGAGACCAGAGCCTCCCATCGGCGAGGCTCGGTCTCGCGCAGCAGAAGAAGGTCAACCGCGCCGCCGGTCGGGACCTTCTCCCCCAGAAGCCTCGCCTTTATCACGCGGGTCTGGTTCACGACCAGGAGGTCGCCTTTCCTCAGGTACGCCGGCAGTTGAGCGAAGTGGGTGTGGCGGAACTTGCCCGTCGAGCGGTTCACGACCATAAGCCGCGAGTCCTCCCGGCGCTCGACCGGGGCATACGCGACGAGATCCTTGGGAAGCTCGTAGGAGAAATCCTGGGTGCGGACTCGAGCCATGACCCCTACTGGAAGAGAGTGGTATCGTCCTTGGGCGGGCGCCTGCCGAAGTGGCGGCGCGCAAGATCGGTGACCTCGCGTCCCCGCGGGGTCCGCTCGAGGAAGCCCTCCTGCACCAGGTAAGGCTCGTAGACCTCCTCGATCGTCCCCTCCTCCTCCCCTACCGCCGTGGCCAGCGTGCCGATCCCGACCGGCCCGCCCGCGAACTTGTCCATTATGGTGAGAATGATCCGCTTGTCCATCTCGTCCAGGCCGCATTGATCGACCTCGAGCGCTTCGAGCGCGTGCTCGGCGATCTCCTTGGTAACCCGTCCCTTGCCCTTGACCTGGGCGAAGTCCCTCACCCTTCGCAAGAGCCGGTTGGCGATCCTCGGGGTGCCGCGCGACCGGCGGGCGATCTCCCTGGCGCCCTCGGGGTCAATCTCGACGCCAAGGATCCCGGCGGACCGGTAGACGATCTTTTCCAGTTCCGCGGCGGTGTAGAAGCCAATGCGGCTCACCACTCCGAAGCGCGCCCGCATCGGGGACGTGATCATGCCGGCCCGCGTCGTGGCGCCTATAAGAGTGAACTTGTTCAGGTTGAGCTTTATGGAGCGCGCGCTAGGGCCCTTGTCTATCATGATGTCCAGCGTGAAGTCCTCCATCGCCGGGTAGAGATACTCCTCCACCACGTGATTGAGCCTGTGGACTTCATCGATGAAGAGCACGCTGCGCTCGCCGAGGTTGGTGAGCATCCCGGCCAAGTCCCCCGGCCGCTCCACCACCGGGCCCGAGGTTGCGGTAATCGCCACGCCGAGTTCGTTGGCGATTATCCCCGCGAGAGTGGTCTTGCCGAGGCCCGGCGGTCCATAGAAGAGCACGTGGTCCAGGGCCTCGCCGCGCATCTTGGCGGCCTCGATGAAGACCCTGAGGTTCTCCTTTAGCTTGTCCTGCCCGATGAAATCCTCGAAGACCTTGGGCCTCAGGTTGCGATCGAAATCGCGCTCCTCGTCCAAGGCCTCGGGGTTGGTGATGCGGCCGGCGCCCATTCCGCCAGCGCCCATCATCCCGCGGCCCATCCCTGGGCCCGCTGGGCCGGCGCCGGCACCGCCAGCGCGACTCCCGCCACCGATACCGCCAGCCGCCCCACCATCCGGCGGCCTCTGGAACTTCTTAGGTATTCTTGAGGGCACCTCTTACCAGCTCCTCCACACCGAGTTGCTTGTCCGTGTCCGCCGCGCACCGCTCCACGGCCTTCCGAGCGATGTGCGCCTGAAAGCCGAGGGCCACCAGGGCCTGAACCGCCTCCGCGACGGCGTCCCTCTCGGAGGTCGCCCCCCGCCCACCTCCCACAATCTCCACTTCTTCCTCGGATATCTTGGTCTTGAGTTCCACTATGAGGCGCTGCGCGGTCTTCTTGCCGATCCCCGATATCGCCGTCAAGGAGTCGGTGTCCTCCCTCACTATTGCCTCGCAGAAGTCATCCACGCCGGCCCCCGAGAGGATACCGAGCGCCGAGCGCGGCCCTATCCCCGAAACCGATATCAACATCTTAAAGAGCCAGCGCTCCTTCTCGGTGGCGAAGCCGTAAAGCTCGTGGGCGTCCTCCCGGACATGAAAGTGAGTGCGTACCGTGACCTCGGAGCCCACCGGTCCCAGCCGGTCGTAACTCGAAAGCGGCACCAGAATCTCGTGCCCGACCCCACCGGCCTCCACCACTACCCGGGCCGGACTTTTCTCAACAAGAATGCCCTTTACGAAGGATATCAACTCGTGAGTCCTCGCTCGTGCCGGTCAATCGGCAGCGGTTGGAATGGCACAGCGCCACGGCTATGGCGTCGGCCTCGTCCTCCGAGGGGGTCTCGGCAAGCTTCATCAAGGCGGTGACCATGAACTGCACCTGATCCTTGGAGGCTGCTCCGCTTCCCACGGTTGCCTGCTTGATGTCGGCGGGCGAATACTCCCCCACCTCAAGGCCGTGCAGCGCGGCCACCAGCAGGGCCACACCCCGCATGTGGCCTATCTTCAAGGCGGCGCTGACGTTGTCCTTGACGAAGACGCTCTCGATGGCCATCTCGTCGGGCCTGAACTCGGCGACTATCTCCTCGATGCCCCGGTAGATCTCAAGGAGCCTGACTTGAAAGGGTTTCCGCGGCGAGGGCGCGAGCGCGCCCAGAGCCAGGAGATGGGGTGTCGGCGATGCCGTCTCGATGACCGCGTAGCCCGTCCGCCGCGTGCCCGGGTCGATGCCGATTATGATCACGGCTTATTCCTTGTCCAACTGCTCCATCACTTCGTCGGGAATATCGAAGTTGGCGTAGGCCTTCTGGACGTCGTCGTGCTCTTCGATGGCGTCCATCAGCTTGAGGGTCTGCTCGGCGTGCTTGCCCTCCAGCTTGACGTAGGTCTGCGGGTAGCGCGTGATCTGGGCCGCTGAGAACTCAATGTTGGCTTCCTTGAGCCGCGCCTTGACTCTCTCGAAGTCGGTGGGTGCGGTCAGGATCTCGAAGTAGTCCTTCTCGTCGCTGACGTCCTCGGCCCCGGCGTCCAGGGCCAGGGTCATGAGCTCGTCCTCCTGGACCTTGCCCTTGTCCACGGTGATCGAGCCCTTCTGGCTGAACATCCAGGAGACGCAGCCCACTTCCCCCAAGTGCCCGCCGTTACGGACCAGGATGTGCCTGATCTCGGAGGTGGTCCGGTTCTTGTTGTCGGTCAGGGTCTCGATGAAGATCGCGATGCCCTGAGGACCGTAACCCTCCAAGGTCTGCTCTTCGTAGGAGATGCCCGGGAGCTCTCCCGTGCCGCGCTTGACGGCCTTCTCTATGTTGGACGCGGGCATGTTGGCGGCTCGAGCGGCGTCCATCGCCGTACGAAGCCTGGGATTGTTCTCCGGGTCGCCGCCTCCGTTGCGGGCGGCCACCGTAATCTCCTTGATCACCTTGGTGAAGACTCTGCCGCGCTCGGCGTCGGCCTTGCCTTTCTTCCTCTTAATCGTACTCCACTTTGAGTGTCCGGACATAGTTCACCACCCCTTCATGCAATATAGATAGCACAGCGGAAAGCCTAATACAAACCAAAACTTCCGGGCCCACTGGCGGGGCCTGCGCTGCCGGCGGGCCTGGGCAACCCGCGCGGCGCCGCCCCGGTCACGAGCCTACTTCAGCCGCACAACCTTCCTCGTGGCGCGATACCCATCGGTTTCGAAATCGACGAAGTAGACTCCCGGGGGCGCCACACGTCCATCACCGAGAGCGCCGTCCCAGACCACCCTATGCGCGCCGGCTTCAAAGAGGCCGCCCACCTTCTCACGGACGGCTCTCCCTGCTGCGTCGTAGATCCCCACCGAGACCATCTGCTCCCGCGACAGGTGGAAGCAGATGGCCACCGAGGCTAGAAACGGGTTCGGAGTGATCGCGTACAAGGCCACCCCACCGGGAACATCCGGCTCGCCCGGTACGCCTGCGCAATCGCTGTACACGTCGCCCCAGATGCGATAGGAGCCGTAGTCCTGCGGAGTGAACGACGAGTACGCGACGAGCACCCGCCCGTCCGGGCCCAGGGACAGCGCCGGCGACAGCTGGTTCTGATCCTCACGCGATATGGCGAACCCCGACGGATCGAGAACAACTCCGGCCGCGGAGACTCGCGCCGCATCGACGTCGAAAAACCCATCGCGATGCCCCCTCCACGCGACGAAGTAGCAATCTCCGTCGTAAACCACGTCCGGGTTGCGCTGATCGTCCACCTCGGTCGAGATCGCGATACCGTCGGGATCAACAACACTCCCATCTGTCCCCAAACGCGCCCCGTAGATGTCGAAAGAGGCACCGTTGCGCTGATCGTGCCAGACCACCAGGTGGTTTGTGCCGTCAAAGGCAACATCGGGGTATGATTGATGCCACACCGCAGTTGATATTGGGATCCCATCGGGGTCGACAACATGCCCATCTACATCAACACGGGCACCGTAGACATCGTTCCGATGCCCACCTCTCATGTCTTCCCAAACCACGAGGTACTGAGCGCCATTGAAGGTCAGCGCGGCGTGCGCCTGGCCGTAAGGAGCCGTCGAAATCGCGACGGCCGCCGTGTCAATCACCGTTCCGTCAGACGCAACCCGCGCTCCAAATAGATCCGTGTAGGGTCCGAGAATCTCCCTCTGCCAAACCACGAGGTAGTTGGTGCCGTCGAAAGCCACCGCAGGGAATGCTTGATAGTCGGCCGCTACCGATATCATTATGCCGGATGGGTCAAGCACAACGCCGTCGCGAGTCACGCGGGTCCCGTAGATGGCATGTGGATACCCGTACGACTCGACTCGGGAGTCCTGCCATACTACAAGGAAGTTCTCGCGGCCGAATGCCACCGCAGGGTACTCTTGATCTGCCGCCACAGTGCTTATCGGCATGCTGCTCGAGTCCAGTACCTGCCCGTCCGGCGATGTACGAGCACCGTATATGTCGTAGCCCCCATCGCGAAGCTCGTGCCAGACCACCAGGTGGTTTGTGCCACCGCTGACCGCCGCCGGCGCCGATTGATCGCTCGCCGCCAGGGCGAAGTTGACCGGGGAGGTGTCGAGGACCGCCCCGTCCGTACCCACACGCACGCCACACACGTCGTAGGGATACGTGCCCTTCCAGGCCACCAGGTAGTCAGTGCCATTGAACGCGGTCGCCAGCGACCAGCCCCCGCACGAAGCAGGCGAAACCCCTATCGCCACGGGATCGAGCACGCTCCCCTCCGCGCTCACCCGGACGGCGCGGACGCCTGCATCATCTTCCCAGTCATTCCAAACCACGAGGTAGTTGGTTCCGCCGGATGAGATCTTCGGGGCCTCAGGCTCGCGGTACGGCTTGTCGGATATGCGGATGCCGCCGGGGTCAAGTAGATGCCCGTAGCAGTCTGCTCTTGTTCCGTACACCTCGCTGAGTCCCTCCCCTACAGGCGAGTCAAGCCATGTCACCAGGGCCCCTCCGTCTCCGCCGACAACCGCGGGACCGAACTGATTGCCGGCACCGACGGCGATGTCAATCCCCAGAGAGTCGATCAGGTTTCCCTGGGTCCCGACCCAGGCCCCACGGACGTCGCATGAGTCGTCCGTGAAGTCGCTCCATACAACGAGGTAGTTGACCCCATCGAAGGCGACGCGGGGGCCGACTTGATCGTACGGGCCCTTGCCGATCGGTATCTTGACAGAATCGGCGACGTCGCCGTTTCGGTCGACGCGCACGCCGTACACGTCGTATGAACCGCAGGTTGAATCCTGCCAGGCTACAAGGTATCCGGTGCCATCAGACGCTATGGCCGGGTTGCGGAGATCCTTTGTATCGGTCGCAAGGAGCCTCCCCGAGGCATCCAGCACGGAGCCGTCAACTCCCACGCGGGCGCCGAATATCTCGTGGTGGCCGTTTCTCTTGTCCTCCCACACAACGAAATAGGCTGTCCCGTTAAAGGCCACGGACGGATGGCTCTGGTCGGCCGGCACGATTGATATCGCGATGCCTGACGAGTCCACGAGGGTGCGGTTTCCAGCGACCCGGGCCCCGTAGACATCCCACGACCCGTCGCGCAGGTCGTCCCAAACGACCAGAAAGCTCGAGCCGTCGGACGCCATTGAGGTCGGCGCCTGCATTCCCGCCGCGGGACCATAGATGGGCCCGCCGCCTATGTTGAACGCAGGGCTCAGTCCGGTCGGTCCGACACCATCCAGGGACGAAGCATCCCCACCACCGGGGCTAGTTGATTGACATGGACCGCACAGGATAGGAGCAGCGGCAGCCAAGTACGCTGCAGAGGCGAACAGGATTGCGATTGGACGCGTGGCAAGACCCCTGAGACTCGACATCCCGGAACCTCCCGTCGAACCAGCAGACATACGTGCTACCGATGCTCCAGAGCACGGCGCGCGCCTTTCCTGCCTGTTGCAGCCCCTACAACCGTGATTGTATCATGGATTAAGTGGTCGTACAACGTGAATACGGGTCGAGACCTGTCATGTGGCGACTCTACCCGGCGTCTTACACTCCGGTAGCAGATCTGGGGGGTGTGGAGTGACAAGAACGCTCCTACTTGCGGTCGTAGCAGCAGCCACGGCTGCAGTCGATCCATGCAAGGCAGCTCAGCAGAACGGCAGGCCCGCTCCCCTCAGGGTCACGCAGGTAATCGAATTGACCGACGGCTGCGGTGCTCGACTATGACACCGGTACGGTCAGGCGCATCTACAACTACTACTCGCCTGAAAGACCGTCAGTCCTCGGAGAGCAGGCCGGGGTCGGCCTCGGCCAGGACCTCCAGCCCTTTGAGGATCTCGTCGCGGGTGGCCGCGGGCGCAAGCTCCAGCACCCGCATGGCCGCCGCCGGCACTTCCGATAGGATCGCCTTGAAGTCTATCTCGCCCGTCCCGGGCGCCCGGTGGTCGCTGGTGAAGCGCGAGTCGTGGATGTGGAGGCCGTAGAGATGGTCCTTCAAGAGCCTCAGGTTCTCGAGGTGAGGCAGGAAACCCAGCACCTCCATGACGTGAGCGTGGCCCAAGTCGTGCCAGTAGCGCAGGCGCGGCGAGGGCACGCGGCGCTTGATCTCCAGCACCTCCGCGGGCAGGGGAATCTGATGGTAATGGTAGCGGTTCTCGAGGCAGACCATGAGGCCCGAGTTCCGGGTCACTCCCAGGATATCGAGGAGGCTGGTCACCCCGGCATCCAGAAAAGGGGCAATCCGGCGCGCCCGCTCGGCCTTGATCCTCTCTCTCACCGCCTCAGCTTCCGCTGATGCAACTCCTGTGGCCTCAATGAGATCTCGCAGTTCATGCACGTAATCTCTACCGAGGTCGGTTTCCCCCAGGTGGAGGACGATCGCCCGCGCCCCGAGCTGCAACCCGAACTCCGCCGAGACTATGGTGAGGTCCACCGCGCGCTGGCGCTCGGACTCGTCCAGTGAGGTGAGCGAGAGCTTGTGGCCCCCGCGATCGGTGGCCGGCTCGCCCGGGCCGCGCGGGGTGAAGTTGTGGACGCTGGAGACACGAATCTCGCCCGCGCGGACGGCAGCGATAATCTGGTGCGCAGCGTCCCCCGCGACGCGGTAGTCAACCTCGAGGGTGCGAAACCCCAGCGCGGTTATCTCATCTATGATCTGCCGGCCGCTTCGGGCGGCCGCGGCGTTCCAAGACGTTGACATGCCCAGGCGGGCGACAACCTTGTCCACGGGTTTGTCCACTGGCATCTCCGAATCTCACCGGCAAGCAAAAGGGGCGGCAGACACCGAAGGCCCACCACCCCTGCCGTCTCTATTACTTCTTGGTTTCTTCCTTATCCGGGTTGGCCTCGTCGATGATCTTCTGGGCAGTCTCGCGAGGCACTTCTTCATAATGCGAGAACTCGATCTCGTAAATCCCCCTGCCCTGGGTCATCGACCGCAGTGTGGTGGAGTACTTGTACATCTCGGCGAGCGGCGCCAGGGCCTTCACGACCTGGGATCTCCCGCGAGCGTCGATCCCCAGGATCTTGCCGCGCTTGCCCGACAGGTCGCCCATCACGTCCCCGAGGTTATCCTCGGGCACGATGACGGTCACGGTCATAATGGGTTCCAAGAGCACCGCCTTGGCCTTGGGATCGGTGAAGCACTTCTTGAAGGCCATGGAGCCCGCGATCTTGAAGGCCATGTCGGAGGAGTCCACGTCGTGATAAGAGCCGTCGTAGATGCTGACCCGGAGATCGACCACCTTGTAGCCGGCCAGCACACCCTCCTCCATCGCCTCCCTCACGCCCTTCTCCACCGCCGGTATGAACTTGGAGGGCACCACGCCGCCCACCACGTCGTCCACAAACTCGAAGCCCGTCGCCCGCGCAAGGGGCTCGAGCCTGAGCCAGCAGTCGCCGTACTGGCCTCGGCCGCCGGTCTGCTTCTTGTATTTGCCCTGGTGCTCGGTCTTGCCCTTTATGGTCTCGCGATAAGGAATGCGGGGCTTGGCGAGTTCCACGTCAACATTGAAGCGGTGCTTCAAGCGGCCCAGCAGGACGTCCAGGTGAAGCTCGCCAAGGCCGGAGATGATGGTCTCTTTGGTTTCGGCGTCGTAGCCCACGTGCACCGTGGGGTCTTCCTGCAAGAGCCTCGACAGCCCGCTCGACATCTTGTCCTCTTCGCCCTTGACCTTGGCCCTCAGGGCCTCCTTCACCACGGGCCTGGGGAAGTTCACGGGCGGGACGAGCACCTGGTTGGCCTTGTCGCACATGGTGTCGTTGGTGGAGGTGTCGCGCAACTTCACGGTGGCCGTGATGTCCCCGGCCACCAGGCGGTTCACCTCGCGCCGCTCCCGGCCCATCAGGGTGTAGAGCTGGGTCAGTTTCTCGGTGTTGCCCTTGGTGGCGTTGAAGGTCTCGCTGCCGGCCAGGACCATCCCGCTGTAGGCCCGCATGATGGACATGTCCCCGACGTGGGGCTCGGAGATGGTCTTGAAGACCAGCGCCGCGAAGGGCTCCGACTTCGAGCGCTTGCGGGTCGCCTCCTGTCCGGTCTGGACGCTCTTCAGAGTGAACTCCCCCATCTCCTCGGGATTGGGGAAGATCGAGACCGCGGCGTCCAGAACCTGCTGGCTCCCGATGGAGAAGGCCGAGGAAACACAGAAGACCGGCACGATCATGCCCCGCCGGAAGCCGTCCCGGTAGGCGGCGGCCAGGGCGTCGGGCTTTATCTCCTTGCCCTCGAGGTAGGACTCCATCAGTTCGTCGTTGCACTCGGCTATGGACTCCACAAGCTTCTCGCGGGCCTGCTTGGCCTTGGCCACGAGATCGGCCGGCACTTCCTGCATCTGGCCGGCGCCCGAGCCCGTCCGGTCGTACTTGAAGTACTTCATCTGGAGGAGGTCCACCACTCCGCTGTAAGCGTCGGCCTTGCCCACCGGCAGCTGCGCGGCCACCACCGGGGCATCGAATACCTTCCTGGCCTCCTCCACCACCTTGTCGAAGTCCGCGTATTCCTTGTCCATGCGGTTGACGACCACGAGGCGCGGCACCGAGTACTCGTCCAGGTACTCCCAGACCTTCTCGGTGCCCACTTCGACACCGCCGTCGGCGCGCATCACAACGATCGCCGCGTCGGCCACTCTCACCCCCGCCTTGGTGTCGCCGTAGAAGTCGGCATACCCGGGGGTGTCGATGATGTTGATTCTGGTGTCCCTCCATTCCAGGTGGGCGACCGCCAGGTTGATTGTGATCTTGCGCGCGACCTCGTCGTCGGCGTAGTCCAGGATCGAGGTGCCGTCGTCAACCTTGCCCAGGCGCGGGGTGGCCTTGGCGGTGTGCAGCAGGCACTCGGCTAAGGACGTCTTGCCCGTGCCTCCGTGGGCAACCAGAACCACGTTTCTCAGGTCTTTGCTCTCGTACTCCTTCAAATGACTATCCCCCGTTAGTTTGGTCCCACCCTAAAACGCTGGCCGACCCGTCAAGCAACCGGGGTCGGACTGCACTCGCTATACACGCCCCGCCAGCGGCACCTGGCCCTTCTGGCGTTCCTTGGTCTCAGGCGTCCTGTAGTCGGGCAGCAGCATCGGCGATACGCGCTCGCGCGGGATGCCCGCGGCCTCGAGCTCCTTGTGGAACTTCTCCACATGAGCGAGGCTCAAGCGCCCCACCGTGGTCTGGCGGGCCCTGGCGGCCGCGTTCCTGCCGGCGCGCCGTCCGAAGACCAGGATGTCAAGAAGCGAGTTGCCCATCAGCCGGTTCCTGCCGTGAACCCCGCCCGAGGCCTCGCCGGCCACGAAGAGGTTCTTGACTTCGGTTTCGGCGTCGGCCGTGATCTTCACCCCGCCGTTCTGATAGTGCTGCGTCGGATATATCAGGATCGGATCCTTGGTCATGTCTATGTTGCAGCGCTTGTACTGCCTGAACATCGCGGGCAGTTCCTTGGTGATGGTGCCGGGGCCGTGCTTCAACTCGATCATGGGCGAGTCGAGCCACACGCCCATCTTGCCGGTCAAGGTCGTGACACCCTTGCCGTGGCCGTGCTCGCCGGGCGCGTTGCACTCGCGGATGATCGAGGCCGAGACCACGTCCCTGGTCTCGAGCGGGAAGATGAATTGCTCGCCCGCCTCGTTCACCAACTGAGCCCCGAGGCCCCGGACCTTCTCGGTAACGAGAAGCCCTTCTATCTGGGCCGGGAAGATCGAGCCCGTGGGATGGTACTGGATCGCGTCCATGAAGACAAAGGGCGCGCCGGCCCGGTAGGCAAGCACCAGCCCGTCGGCGGTGGCCCCGTAGTGGTTGGTCGTGGGGAATCCCTGAACGTGAAGCCTGCCCGCCCCACCCGTCGTAACGATCGTGGTCTTGGCCCGGCAGACGAAGTGCTCCTCGGTCTCCATGTTGAAGAGGATCGCCCCGGCGCACTTGCCTTCCTCGTCCTTCAATAGCTCGATCGCCGAGGTGAACTCCAGGACCTCGATGCCGCGGTTCCTGACTTCGTCCCGCAGGGTGCGCATGATCTCGGCGCCGCTGTAATCCCGAGCGGCGTGCATGCGCTTCCTTGAGGTGCCGCCGCCGTGAATGGTTATGTAAGTGCCGTCGGCGCGCTTGTCGAACATCGTCCCCAGGTCCTGAAGCCAGTTCATCACCACGGGCGCGTCCAGCACCAGGGCACGCACCAGGTCGCGGTCGTTCTGGTAACCCCCGCCGCCCATCACGTCAAGGAAGTGCCTGGCCGGGGAGTCGTGGCCCTTGTCGGCCGCCTGAATGCCGCCCTGGGCCATCATGGTGTTGGCGTCGCCGAGGCGAAGCTTGGTCACCAAGAGCACCTTGGCCCCTTCGGCCTTAGCCATCAGCGCCGCTGCGGTGCCCGCGCCGCCGCCTCCCACCACCAGCACGTCCACGTCGAAGTCGATCTTGGAAACGTCAAACTTCGCCGCATCGACGCGGCTGTATGCCTCGAGCACCGCTTCGACTTCCTGGGGAGTCTTCTGCCCCTTGGAGGGCCCGACCTTGATCTCCACCATCATCCCCGCCTTGTGGTCGGGATGAAAGCCCTTCAAGATGTCCGACTTCTGATCCGCCGTCAGTCGGGGAAACTCCTCGGTCATCCTGCGCGACCGGGTCGCGGCCACCTTGGTCATGGACTCACGCATGTATTCCGGATATGGATCCTGGATTGGCTCGGGTGCCATTTCTCCTCCTACGGCTTCGCCCGGCGAGCCGGCCGCCTACTCGGCGGGATCTTCGGCTTCCTCGGGCTCTATGTCTCTTGTGTCGTAAATCCTCTTGAGGTCGGGGGGACTCATCTTCACCAGCTCGGCCAGCTCCTTGTCGAACTTGCCGGCCTTGATCTCTTCGAGCCGCCGCGCGAGGTGCTTGGCCTTGGGCACGACGTGCTTGCTGTAAAGCCTCCTGCACAGGAGCCCCACGTTGTATTGCACTGTCTCGCCGGGACAGCGGCTCGCGCACAACCCGCACATGATGCAGTCGAAGGAGAGATCCGCGGCCCGGGCGACATCGCCTCTCATGGCCGCGGCCATGTACTGCATCACCTCGATGTCCTGAGGGCAGACCTTCCTGCAGGTGTTGCACTGAAGGCACTTCATGGTCTCGGGGTAGCTCTGGACGATGGACTCCAGAGTAGGCGTCAGCTTGTCCACGTCGTAGTTGGTCTTGTGGGCGGGATAGAACGGTATCTGGGTGAGATGCATGCCGTCCTCGACCACGGTCTGGCACGCCAGGGCCACCCTGATCTTGTGGTCGCCCTCCTTGCGATAGACCGTCCCGCACGCTCCGCAGAAGCCCCCGCGGCATCCGCAGCCGCGCAAGAGCCTCATGCCCGCGTGCTCCAGCGCCTTCTGAATCGTGAGCCCCTCGGGCACCTCGTACTGCTTGCCCATCACATTGATTCTGACCGTCCCGCCGGCGGTGCTACGTGACCCCTTTGTTGCCATGATCAACCTCACTTCCGCGACTGCGCTTGCGCGGTCCAACCCGCGCGATTCTACTTCCGTGACTCCTCGAGCTTGCCCGGCCCAAGGCTCTCGGCCAGGGTGGCGTCCACCATGCTCGCCAGCTGCTCGTCGGTAAGATTCCTCTGCTGGGCTGCGCCCGTGGGACAGGCGGCGCTGCAAGCGCCGCATCCCTCGCACAGCACCTCTATGACCTTGACCTTCCTTCGGTCCACATCCAGCTCGCGCGCCTTGAAGGGGCACACGCCAACGCACACGCCGCAGCCGCTGCAGTTGAGCTCGTCAACTCCCACGATCATGGGATCGTGATAGACCACGTCGGTCGAGAAGAGGCCCACCACCTTGCTCGCCGCGCCGCTCGCCTGCGCCACGGCCTCGGGAATGTCCTTGGGGGCCTGGCCCGCGCCGGCCAGATAGAAGCCCGCGGTGATGCTCTCAAGCGGCCGCAGCTTGGGGTGCACCTCGGAGAGGAAGCCGTTGGGATCCACCTGGATCTTGAGCTTCCTTGCAAGCTCCGCGGTTCCCTCGGTGGGCACTATGGGAGCGGCCAGGACCACCATGTCAGCCTCGATCTCGATCTTCTTGCCCGTAAGGGTGTCCGCGCCCCAGACCATCACCTTGTCCCCGTCCTGGAAGATCTTGGAGACCTTGCCTCTGATATAGATGGTGCCGTCCTCCTCCACGCCCCGCTGGTAGAACTCCTCGTAGCCCTTGCCGCCGGCCCTGACGTCAATGTAGAACACGTAGGCCTGGCCGTCGGGCACCTTGTGCTTGTAGAGCATGGCGTGCTTGGCGGTGTACATGCAGCAGATCTTGGAGCAATAGGGCTTGCCGCGCTCGGTGTCGCGCGAACCGGCGCACTGGACGAAGACCACTTCCTTGGGGATCTTGCCGTCCGAGGGCCGTCTCACCACACCCTGCGTGGGCCCTGAGGCCGAGAGCAGCCGCTCGAAGTGGAGCCCGTCAATAACGTCGGGGGCTCTGTCGCCCGCGTATTCCTTGAGCTCCTCGGTGGGATGAAGATCATATCCCGTGGCCACCACCACGGCGCCCACGGCTTCCTCCACGATCTCAGGCTCCATGTCGTAGTCAATGGCCTTGGCCTCACAGGCGTTCTTGCACTTCTCGCAGGCCAGAGGATGGAGTCCCAGGCAGGCCTTCTCGTCGAGAGTATAGATCGCGGGCACCGCCTGCGGGAACGGCACGTAGATCGCGTGCCGCGAGGAGAGGCCCTGGTCGAACTCGTTCGGGACCACCACCGGGCAGACCTTGGCGCACTCGCCGCAGGAGTTGCACAGGTCCGCTTTGATGTATCTGGGCTTCTTCAAGATCTTGACGTTGAAGTTGCCCAGGAACCCCGTGACCTCCAAGACCTCGCTGTAGGTCATCAGTTTGATCTTGGGGTGCCTGCTCACCTCAACCATCTTGGGAGTGAGAATGCACTGGGAGCAATCCAGGGTAGGGAAGGTCTCCGAAAGCTGAGCCATGTGGCCGCCTATTGAGGGCGACCGCTCCACCAGGATGACCTGGTAGCCCGCGTTGGCTATGTCCAGGGCGGCCTGGATGCCCGCGACTCCGGCCCCTATCACCAGCGCCTTCTTGGTCAAGGGCGCGGTAATCGGCTTCAGGTCCTCGTTGCGCCGGGCCTTCTCGACGATCGTCCGGACGATTGTGATCGCCTTCTCCGTGGCCCGGTCCTTGTCCTCGTGAACCCAGCTGCACTGCTCTCTGATGTTGGCGATCTCGCACTGATACGGGTTCAGGCCAACGAGCTCCACGGTCTTCCTGAAGGTGGGCTCGTGGAGGCTCGGCGTGCAGGCGCTTATCACAACCGCGTCAAGCTTATGATCGCGCACGGCCTTCTGGATTATGTTCTGGCCGGGATCGGAGCACAGGTATTTGTAGTCTTCGGCGTGGACAACGCCCGGGATCTTCCTGGCAGCCTCCACCACCCTGCCCACGTCGACCGTGCTCGCTATGTTGGATCCGCACCAGCAGACAAAAACCCCAATCCTCTTCATTTGCTTACCTCGCGCCTCACGCGGTCACCTTGGCCTTGAGGACGCCCGTGGGATCGACGTAATGATGTTTGTTATCGAGAGCGTAACGTGACGCATCCAGCCCCAGGGCGAGAGCCAGGAGCTGGGTGAAGTAGACTATGGGTATCTTGCCGAAGCCGTAGTGCCGCTTCTCGATGGCCTCCTGCGTGGAGTCCAGATTGTAGTGGCACAGGGGACAGGTCAGGACCACCAGGTCGGCTCCGCGTTTCTCGGCGGCCTTGAGTATGGTGTAGGAGCACTCACTAACCGCGCCCTGCGCGGCCTCCGGCTTCCCGCCGGAGCGCGCCTCGACGTCCGAGCATACCGTGAGGAAGGCCCCGCAGCACTCCGCCTTGTGGGGAAAGTCCAGCACCTCGCAACCAATCGCATCGAGGAGATTGTCCATTATCATGGGAGCCTCGGGATCGTCGAAGCCCAGCTCCTCCTCGGGCCTGAGCATCTGGCAGCCGTAGTAGGGCACTACCTTGAGGCTGCTCAAGTCCCGTTTCACCTGGCGCGCTATCTTGTCGAAACCCACATGGTCCCTCAGGAACTCAAGATAGTGAAGCACCTCGACGTCGCCGTCGTACTCCATCTCATTGAAGTCATTGACCTTCTTGCGCTTCTCCTCGTCGTGTCTTATCGCATAGTTTGCGCGCTTCAAGACGTTGTAGCAGCCCGCGCAGACCGTGACCACCTTGTCGCCGACCTTGCGCGCGTTGGCGAGTATCCTCACCGGCCCCGCGAGGGCCATGACGTTGTCAGCGGCCAGGGAGAAGGTCGCGCCGCAGCAGGTCCAATCTGGCACCTCCACGAGCTCGTGGCCCAGGGCGACGGCGGTGTCTCTCACCGAATCGTCCAGGCCCACGGCCTTGGTCTTCAAGGTGCAGCCTGGAAAATAGCCTATCTTCATCACAACCTCCGAACTACCTCCAAGAGCCGCTGCCTAGCTAGCCGGTCAGTTTCCTGAGGCCGCTCACAAGAGCCTGCTGGGGCAGTTTGGCGAGGGTTTCCTTGGACATCTTCTCGAGATCAATCCTGTCGTCGGCGCCGGGCCTGAGTTTGATCGCCCGCAGGGCTTCCATGACCTTGGCCAGATCGACGCCCCTGGGGCACCTTCCGTGGCAGGTCAGGCAGGACGCGCACACCCACATGGTGTCGGAGGAGAGAGCGTCCTCCTCAAGCCCGAGCTGCACCATCCTGATCACCTGGCTGGGCAGATCCTTCATGGCGAAAGTCAGCGGGCAACCTGCCGAGCACCGCCCGCACTGGTAGCACTTGAGAACGTTCTGGCCGCTTATCTCGCTGACGCGCTTGACGAACTCGCCCCGGACGTTCTTCCTGGAAAGCCTGACTCTGGTGCCGCTCATGTAGCTCTCTCCGTCTGCTCAAATCCACACCGGAAAAGCCAAAAACGGTTCACGTCAAATTACCACCCCTGAGGCGCCTTTGTCAACACGTTTGGCCCCGGTCGGTGCGCTGTCGGCGCGGCGCGGCGCGGCGCCCCCGTTCGAGCGGCCTCAGTTCCCCAGGCAATTTGCCTTGACAAGGCTCGGAGCCATGAATTAAGGTTCAATAGCCCATCGAAGCGGCGCCGGCATAACAGCAGTTGGACATGAAAGGTACCGGCGACGATGCTTACCTCTGCAGTATTGTTGAAGCAGAACGTTGGAGACATAATTGTAGATTCCGGCACCGTGGGCGTCATGGTGCTGCTGATTATCACCTTCCTTTCAGTGATCTCCTGGGCGATCACCATCGACAAGGCGCGCGCCTTGAAGAGGAGCGCCCGCCAGACCAAGCACTTCCTGAAGAGGCTGCCTGCCGACTTCTCCATCCTGGAGGCGGGCCACTACGCCCGGGGCGCGGAGCGCTCCGGCCTGGCGAGACTCCTGGTCGCAGCCGGCGCGTCGGTGGAGAGTGACGTCGCGCACCTCAAGGGCGCCAGCGAGGTCAACGTCGCCGCCATAGTGGAATCAGCCAAGACAGCGATGGAGCGGGCCAGTGTCTCGGTGGTGGACGAGATGGAGAGCAAGTTGATCTTCCTGGCCACCACGGCGAGCGCCTGCCCCTTCCTGGGGCTCTTCGGCACGGTCTGGGGCGTGATGCTCTCCTTCTTGAGCATGGGCAACATGGGCTCGGCCAGCCTTTCGGTGGTGGGTCCCGGGGTGGCGACCGCCCTGATCGCCACCATCTTCGGCCTGGGCGCCGCGATTCCCGCCCTGGTTGCCTACAACTACTTCGTCAATGCGGTGAGGCGCGAGAACGCCCAGATGGAGAGCTTCATAGCCCAGGTGGCCGGCAACATCGCCAAGGAGATCCAGAGTGAAGTTAGCTCGTCACGCGTCTCTGTCTGACATAAACGTCACCAACCTGGTGGACGTCACCCTGGTGCTCCTGGTGATCTTCATGATCGCCTCTCCCCTGATACAGATGGGCATGCAGGTCACCCTGCCCAAGGCCTCGGCCAACGCCATAGACACCAAGGCGAACGTCACCGTGACCGTCCGCAAGGACGCGACGCTTTACGTGGGCGACAAGCTGGTGCCGCTGACCGCCCTCGCGTCGGAACTTACGGGCGCCATGGCGGGTGGAAAGAGCGGGGTCCTGATAAGGGCCGACAAGGATGTCTCCTACGGCGCGGTGATCAAGGTCTTGGACACCGCGAGGAAGGCGGGCATCCAGGACGTCGGGCTGGTGACCGAGCTCGACCCGGAGGCCAAGAAGAAGTGAAGGGTCCGCTCGTGATATCGGCGATCGCCCACGCGGTCCTGTTCGTCGCCATCATCGTTCCGGCCTACCAGGGCAGGGGCGGCGAGACCCTGGATGTGATCAACGTGAGCCTCCTGGGGGGCGGCGGCCCCGGGCCCGGCGCGCAAGCCGCGACCAAGGCGGCGCCGGCCGTGAAGGAAGCCGAGACGCCCAAGGAGACGCCCAAGGAGACACCCCCTACCAAGATGGACTACAAGCCCCCCAAGAAGACCACGCCCAAGAAGGACAAGGCCCCGTCCGGTTCGAAGTCGGGCTCGAAGCCCGGGGACGCCGCCAAGAGCGGATCGGGCCGGGGCGGATCGGGGACGGGCACGGGATCGGGCGTCGGACCCGGATCCGGCATCAAGGTGGACGATCAGGACTTCAGGTTCGCTTATTACCTAGAGGTGATAAGGGAGCGCATAGGATACAGCTGGTCGCCGCCGGCCCTCTACGGAGCCAAGTCCGACGTGGCCGCCACGGTGTACTTCAAGATAGGGCGCGACGGGTCGATAAGTGACGCCGAGATCGAGAAGTCCTCGAGCCAGGAGACATTCGACCGCGCGGCCCTAAGGGCGATCAAGCTTGCCGACCCGCTTCCCCCCCTGCCGGCAGGCTTCAGAGGCAAGAACCTGGGCGTCCACTTCGAGTTCCAGCACACCCCGGGATAGACACAGGAAGGATTACCGAACATGGGACATTGGGCCGACAGGATGAGAGTAGCTGGGGCGTGCGCGGCGCTGGTGGTCTTGGCTACGAGCGCGGCTCTCGCCGAGACCGACGTGCGCCTGAAGATCACCACCGAGGGCTACACCAAGATCAGCATAGGCTTCGCCGAGCCGGGCGCCGGGGTCGAGTCCTCCCTCAGGCCCAACTACGATCGCTTCATTGCAATCGTCAGGCAGGACCTCGACCTTTCGGGCTACTTCGAGATTGTGGAGAGCATAAGAGACGCGCGGCCCAACGCGGCAGTCACAGCCACCGTCGCGCGCCAGAAAGGCGATCTGAGTTTCGAGGCCACGCTATCCGACGTCGCCTCGGCCACAACCATCTTCAAGCACAAATACACGTCGATGGGCGAGGACGTCGCCCAGGCGGCGCACTCGGCAGCCGAAGAGATCATATTCGCCCTTACCGGAAGGCACGGCCTGGCCAAGACCCGAGTGGCCTTCGTGGCCGGGGAGCGCGGCAGTTCCCACCTGTACGCGGCCTACCTGGACGGGTCGACGCCCGAGAGGTTGACCGAAGGGGCAGGCATTGTGATGAGTCCTTCGTGGTCTCAGGACGGCACCAGACTTGCCTACGTGTCATACGCCGAAGGTCGCCCCGCGATCTACGTGATGGCCGCGGCGACCTCGCGCGCCGTCCGCTTCGCCTCCTACGAGGGCTTGAACGGGACACCCGCCTGGTCTCCCGACGGGCGCAGCCTCGCGGTCACCCTCGCCAAGGACGGCAACCCGGAGATCTACATACTCGCGCTGGACGGCTCGTCGGAGAAGCGGGTGACCTTCTATTCGGGAATCGACTGCTCCCCGTCCTGGGCTCCCAACGGCTTGGAGCTGGCCTTCACGTCGGACAGGGCCGGAAGGCCCCAGGTGTTCGTCACCGACATCGAGGGCCTGAACGTCAGGCAGATAACCACCGAAGGTCCCTACAACACCTCCCCGGCATGGTCTCCCGACGGCGGCCTGATTGCCTACGTTTCCCGCGTGGACGGCAAGTTCCAGATCTGCACCATCGACCCGTTCGGGGTGAAGTCCCGGATCTTGACGGGCGAAGGCAACAACGAGGACCCGTGCTGGTCGGCCGACGGCATGCACATCGTTTTTTCCTCGACAGGCGACGGCGATTCAGGTATCTACATAGTGTCAAGGGACGGCGGTCACAAGCGCAAGGTCGTGGGCGGCATGGTCCGTCCCAGGAATCCTGCGTGGGCGCCGCCTCCGGGCTACGGACAGCAACCTCCACCCGAGGGGTAGCGAGAAGGAGGAAGGAAATGAGAAGGATACTGGTGGTGATGATGATTCTGGCCTTGGCGTTCACACTCTCCTGCTGCGGCAGGAAGGCCAAACCGGCGATGACTCCCGCGGAGACCGCCAAGCCACAGGTTGAGACCGGTGTGAGCGAAGAGCCGCCCGCGGGCGAGAGGCCGGTCACGCCGATCGAGACCTCGGAAGAGGCCGAGGAAGCGCTCAATGACATACACTTCGCCTACGACAAGTACAATCTGGACGACGAAGCGACCCGGACACTCGGGGCCAACGGCGAGTACCTGCTGAAGCACCGCAACGTGGACGTCTTGATCGAGGGCCACTGCGACGAGCGGGGCACCGAAGAATACAACCTCGCTCTTGGCGAGAAGCGCGCCATCGCAGCGCGGGACTTCCTTGTGAGGTTCGGAATCGACCGGTCCCGGATCTCCACGATAAGCTACGGCGAGGAGCGCCCGGCGGACCCGGCCTCCAACGAGGCAGCCTGGTCGCAGAACAGACGCGCGCACTTCGCGGTCAAGTAGGCGGAGCGAGCAGAGGACACGGCGATGTCGACAGGTCTTAAGAGGATACTCTTGGTTGTGATCGCGGCCACCCTGGTCTCGGGCTGCTACGGCAAGCGGCTCTACGAAATCGAGTCCAGACTGGACAGCCAGGACTGGCAGCTTGCGTCCTTGAGGGACTCCGTCAACACCATCGCGGCAGGGGTGGCGCACCTGGACTCCATGGTCGGAGACCAGTCGGCGCCCCTGAGGACCACGGGGGCGCGCCTGGAAAGCCGCCTGGACGATCTCGAGACCAGGCTTGAGATGAACGAGTCCCTGGTCAGGGAGACCCGTCAGAAGGTCTCCAGGCTCGGCGCAGGCGGCGCCGGCGGCCAGACCGCGGGCCTGGACAGCACCATCGCGGCTCGCGACAGGGCGGAGCCGGCATCTTCGGTCGCGCAGAGCATCTACGATGCCGCCTACGTCGACTTCGCGCGGGGGGATTTTGAGGCCGCGATATCGGGCTTCAGGGATTTCGTCGAGCGCTTCCCCACAAGCGACTACTCCGACGACGCTCAGTTCATGGTGGGGCAAGCCTACTTCGCCCGAGGGACTTACGCCAACGCGATACCCGAGTTTCGCAAGGTGCTCGACCGTTACCCCGCGGGCGACAGGGTGCCGCAGGCGATGTACAGCCTCGGGCTATCTTACATGAAGATTGACGACGTGGAGACGGCGCGCGAGTACTTCAGGATTCTCTCCGCCCGTTATCCCAACGCCGGCGAGGCCGCCCGCGCGAAGGCGATGCTGGACAGCCTGGCCACGGGGCGCGGATCGCGCTAGCGGCGCCCGGTTTCGCGGTGGTATCATGCTCATCAGAATCAAACAGCTGCTCGAGGGCAAGGGCATCAGCGATGAGAGAATCGAGCAGGCCTACCATCTGATCAAGTCTTCGGGCAGATACCCGGCCAGGATGCCCTGGCATTACCTGGCCATCGCCATACAGCTGATCGACCGCCACCTCAAGAACCCCGCCAGCGGGGTCGAGATCTACATCGGTCCGGAGCCGACAAACCACGCTCTGGGCCGCCCGTCGGTCACCTTCGCGGTGCTGGCGCTGGACTGGCCGGGGCTCCTCAACAGCTGCGCCGGGACGCTCCACGAGAAGGGTTTCAACGTGGCCTTCCTGGAGGCCATCGTGATCAAGGAGCCCGCGAGTCAGCTGGGCATAATCCTGATGGACATAGACGTCGAGCGCAGGCAGGACCACGAGAAGCTGCTCGCGCTCGAGGACGAGATAGAACAGACCCTGCGGATGGCCGCGGCGCAGGACACGGGCAAGGACGAGCTGCTGAACGCCGAGGTTCGCAAAGGCGAGCACTACTCGCGCGTCCTCGAGCACCTGAAGAGGGTAGCCACCGACAGCGAGCACGCCGACCTCTTCGAGAAGCAGGGCGAGGCCGTGCGTTTCTTCGCCGGCAGAAGCCTGGCCTACCTCACTGAGCGGTCTCCCGAGGACCTGGCCATCCAGATTCACGCCAACTACCTCTTCACCAAGATGGTGCGGGAGACCGGGAAGATCTACGCCAAGGTGAGAAACATCATGACGCCCAGCGGCGAGCTGACGGGCATCTCGGTGGCGGGCTACGAGCACGACATCACCCTGGGCGACGTCTTCAGGATAATCGACGAGGTGGTGCCCGGGTACCAGCGCAAGTACGACAAGGCCTACATCACGTCCGACGGGATCAGCGTCTTCAGGATAGAGATAGTTGACCCGGCGGGCCTCACCCTCCCCCACGACAGGCAGGTGGAGCTTGCCCAGCGCCTTGCGGCGGTCAAGGACTCGCCCGAGTGCAACCGGCTCTCGCCCGGAGTGGAGATGATCGGCCGCAAGATCTGTCCGGCCATGCTGGAGGAGGAACGCCAGCTGATGCAGCCGCAGGTCTACATGCACCCGCACAGCAGGTCCAACATCAAGGTGGTGCTGGTGACCTCGGGCGTGGATCGCGGCCACGCTTTCAAGACGATTGAGGAGATAAGCAGGGTCCGTGGGCTCCAGGCCGCGATGCCCGACGCCGCCTTCAACGTGACCTACGGCGAGGGCGCCGGCACCAAGGTCCAGGAGGTGGCGATAGTCGACGTCTGGGTGGACTTCGAGACCTTCTTCGGCACTTCCAAGGGACCGTACAACGACGAGATGATCCTGGTTGCAATCGAGGACGCCCTGAGGAAGACCGAGTCTCTGGGACCCAAGCTCAGGATCTTCGACCGCACCGGGCGCCAGCTGAGACGGACCCGGGCCGACCGGATCACGGCGATGGCGGAGAAGGAAGGCCTGGACGCCGACATATCCGGACAGATCCTCTCCAGGCTGGGCGACCGCCAGATCATCTCCCCCGCGGTCACCGACAAGGAGGTCTTCGATCAGGTGCTCACGGGCGTCGAGGCCGTGAAGAGCTGGACCGACGGAGGCAGGTCGACGCCGGGCATGGCGTGGCGAACCACCGACCTGAGCGGCCACGGCGGGCGGAACTCCTACACGGTCTTCGGAGTCGCTCACAGCCCCGAGCAGTCGCTCTTGACGGAGATAACCGGCCTGGCGGCAAGTCTGGGGCTTCAGAGCTCGGTGGTGGTGAACGGTCAGGGCTTCACGCTGGTGCTCTTCCGGCTGGCCCACCGGGGCAAGGCCCTGGACGACAAGGACGTCAGCCAGTTTGCGCTGAGGCTTGCCACCCTGCTGACCGAGCACCGCGGCCCGGCTAAGGCCTGATCCCGACTATCACTATGGCCGCGCATATCGCGGCGCAACCTGCGAGCACCGTTCCCGAGACGACCTCACCCAAGAGGATCCACGCGAAGAACACGCCGAACACCAACTCGCTCAGGAGCACGATCGCCGAGGTCAGGGCGCCCATGCGCTTCATTGCCGCCGTCCAGATCACGAACGGGACAACACTGCAGAAGACCGCCAGGTAGCCTATCACCGCCCACGCGGCGGGCGCCACGCTGACGCCGCGCGCGAAAGACGGGATGCTGGTAGCCAGGAAGACCGGCAACGACCACAGGAAGACCGCCGCCATCATCGGTATCTCGCTGTAGGCCCGCCTGAGGACCGCCATTCTGGTCAACACGACGTAGAGACCGTAGGCCAGGGCCGAGCCCGACACCAAGAGGTCACCCCTCAGGGTGCCGACATCCTCCGGGGCGCCCCCCCGGCCCCGAGTTATCAAGTAGACGCCGAGAATCCCTACGGCGAGAGAAGCCAGCTGCCGCGGGCCCAGCCTTTCTTTGAGGAGGAAGTAGCTCATCGGGGCCACCAGGACCGCGCTGGAGTTGACTATGATCACCGCCTTGGCGGCAGTGGTCTGGGTCTGGCCCACAAACTGGAACGCGTAGCTGGCCGCTATGGTCATGCCGAGCAGGAAGACGTGGCGGTCCCGGATGTAGCCCGCCAGCAGGCCCGACTGGCCGCGGGCAAGGGTGATCGCCACCAGGAGCGCCGCGGCAATCCCGAAGCGGATGGTGACGAAACTGTAGGGGTCGAGATAGTCCAGCCCCACCTTGACCAGGGTGAAGGACGATCCCCACAGGACCGCCGAGACCAGGGTGAGAACTACGGGCAGCCGGCGCGCCGAGGTCATCTGTATTCCTTGGCTGTCTCCTCGCCCCTCAAGACCCGCAGGGCTCCCTGGGCCAGGGACTCCATCTCGTGCTCGCCGGGATAGACAAAGACGTTGGGAGTGACGAAGTCCACCCACTCCCGCACAAGGTCGACAGCGTACTTGCAGTGGGCGACTCCGCCGGTGTAGACCACGGCATCCACTCGGCCTCTGAGCGCGGCAGCCGAGGCTCCGATCTCCTTTGCGATCTGATAGGCCATGGCGCGCAGGACAGCGTCGGCTTTGACGTCCCCTGCGCGGGCGCGCTTCTCGGCTTCGACCATGTCGTCGGTCCCGAGGTGCGCGCTCAAGCCCCCCTTGCGGGTCACGCGGGCGTGGAGCTCGTCGCGGGTGTGGGCGCCGGAGTAACACAGAGCGACCAGCTGGGTGGTCGGCAGCCCTCCGGTCCTCTGGGTGGAGAACGGCCCGCCGTCCTGAGCGTTGTTGACGTCTATCATTCGCCCTCTGAGGTGAGCGCTGACCGAGATCCCGGTACCCATGTGAACCACTATCAGGTTGATGGCTTCGTAGGTCTTGCCCATCTCACGGGCCGCCCGCCTGGCCACCATCTTGCTGTTGAGGGGATGATCCAGGCTCTTGCGCTCCAGCTCCGGTAGCCCGGTCAGCCTGGCTTCCGGAATGAATTCGTCCACCGACACCGGGTCAACCATGAAGGCCGGCTTGCCCAGCCGCTCGCCCAGCTCAAAGGCCATGAGGGCTCCCAGGTTGGAAGGATGCTTGGCCTGAACGTTGCCGGTCCTGATGTCCTCGGCAAGGAGACCGTTCACCCGGTAGGTGCCGCTCACCATGGGCTTGAGGGCCCCTCCCCTTCCCACTATCGCGCCGAGTGCCTCGACCTTGATACCCTCCGCCGCGAGCGCATCGGCGATCGCCCGCTCCAGCCGGTCCCGCTGAACCAGCATCTCCTCGAAGGCGCCGCCGGGCTCGGCGTGGGGAATGCTCTTGTTGAAGACGCAGGTCTCACCGTCGAAGACCGCGATCTTGGTGGATCCTCCACCCGGGTTGATTACCAGGATCAGGCCAACGCCTTCCACCTTGATCTTCACTCCCCTCCTGGGCACCGCGGCCCCTCGTGACCCTCTTCCCCGGCAGCGCTCGAGTACGTGCGCTTGAGGCCGGCCAGCCCGCGCAGGATCTCCTTGCGCCTGGTCCGGTACCCGGAGATCGAGGGCTTGATCCAGGAGGCCACGTGGCCGGCCAGCCAGGATCGACCCCACCTCGGCTCGCATGGCGTCGCCTGGAAGGCGCCGGTTCGCAGATAGGCCTCGAGGTCGCCCCTCTGGCCGCATATCGGGCACTCCAGTGCGCCGGGCTCCGGTCTTGCCCCAGACTCAAGCCTGAAGGCGTCGCAGCCGCACCTGGGACAAGCCCCGGGCGAGCGGCTGACGGAGCCCGCGCAAGGGGCGACTGCGACTTCCGGGCCGGTGGCCGCTGCGGACCCGGTCGGGGTGGTGGTTCGGGTGGGGGCGGCGCCGGCGCCCAGCAGGCAACCGGCCTCGCCGAGCCGTCGGACCGCTTCGGCGTCCGACAGCACCTCTCCCGGACCCTCGGCGACCACGCCGAGACTTGCGAGAACCTCGAAGCCCATCAGGCTCGCCGTGAGGTTGACGATCGGCTCGGCGAGCCCCCGCCACTTGGCGTTGCCCATGAGCGTGACCACTACCGCGCCCCTTGACCCGGAGGCGCCGGCGCCGTCCCCCCTCGTGGTTGCCAGGAGCCTGCCCAGCAGGGCCACCAGGGATGACGGCGGCAGACCGAAGTATACCGGGGATGCGACCACCAGTCCGTCGGCCTTGCCTACCCGGACCAGAAGACCGGCCAGGTCGTCCGCGAGAGCGCAGCCGCCCTCACCGGCGAGGCAGGCAAAGCAGCCCCGGCACTGCCGGATATCGAGGTCAGGAAGCCTCAAGAAGTCAGTCTGCGCGCCGCGGCTGCGGGCCGCAAGCAAGGCGAGCTTCACTGCGGTCTCGCAATTGCCCCACACTCTGGCCGACGCCGAAATGCCGAGTACGCCGGGCACAACCACCTTCCTTCCCGGGCGCGGCCGCGTCCCACAGGCCCTGCGTCCACGAGCCTGCCGGGACCCGATCGGCCCGGAGCGCGCCCGACCTGGAGTCTTCCAAATCCCGGCCACGCT
The DNA here is from genome assembly GCA_049288275.1 of bacterium. Lineage (GTDB taxonomy): Bacteria > Arandabacterota > Arandabacteria > Arandabacterales > Arandabacteraceae > JBAQHK01. The sequence continues at coordinate 34,280 of JBAQHK010000103.1, forward strand.
GTCAACTAATTGCTGGACATAGTCCTCTCGCGTACTTGACAATTGACTTGAACCTTGTTGAACCGTGAGGAGAGGCCGACCGAGACCATGAGCGAGACCGCAGTCGAATTCGAAAACCAGGGCTCGAAGCTCCAGGGCATCCTCCATGTGCCCGCGGACGCGCGCCCCCACCCCACCGTGGTCTTCCTCCACGGCTACACCGGCAACAAGATCGAGGATCATTGCCTCTTCGTCAAGGCGGCCAGGGATCTCTGCGCCAACGGCATCTCCTGCCTGCGTTTCGACTTCAGGGGCTCGGGCGACAGCGAGGGCGCCTTCGCCGAGATCACGGCCGACGGCGAGATCAGCGACGCCACGCAGGCGATTGACTTCGCGCGCAGCCTGAAATCCACTGACAGCGCGCGGATCGGACTGGTGGGCCTGGGCCTCGGAGGCGCGATCGCCGCCGGCGTGGCCTCAAAGGCCGCTGTGAAGTCGCTGGCCCTGTGGGCGCCCTGGGCGTTCGTCGAATTCATGGTGGAGCGCGGCGGCAAGATCGTGAAGGATCCCTACGCGTGGCTGCCCGAGACGTACAAGGCCGTGATCAAGAGGACCGGCCACGTCGACATCGGCGGTTTCGTCAGGGGCAAACCCTACTTCGAGAGCCTCAAGCACCTGGACCCGCTGCGTGACATCGCCAAGTACACCGGGCCGGTTCTCATCGTCCAGGGTAGCGAGGACCAGGTGATCCTGCCCGCCAACGCCGAGTACGTCTTCGATCACGTCAGGGGCAGGCGGCTGCTGGTGATGGTGGACGGTGCGGACCACACCTTCAGCACCGCGGCGTGGGAGTCCCAGGTGATCGAGACCACCCGAATGTGGTTCGCGGAGACGCTGCAGCCGTAGACCGCTGGCGCGGAGCTGCGAGTGTCAGAGCGAGGACATCAGGGCGCCGAGGCGCTGCGTTCATAGATGCTGAAGGTTCCTATCTGCCCCAGCCGCGTGAAGCGCCCGTAGACGTAGTCCCTGAGCCGCGGAAAAGCGTTGAGCCTCTCGCCGGTGTTGTACCAGGCCACCTGCTCTATGACCACCAACTTCACGCCGTTCATCTCCAGGCTCTCGACGATCCACCGGTCCAGAGCGGATGTGTCCTCCTTGCCATAGGTGACGCCCTCGTGAAACCACAACACGGGCTGAGGCGACGGCGCCCCGACCAGGCCGTAGAGTACGGTGAAGTCCGGGAAGACAAGGAAATTGAGGTCGCGCTCCCTGAGGTAGACCACCAGGTCCAGGAAGTCCTTCTGCCGCACCTCGAAGCCCCGAATCAGCGTCGGATCGGCCCACCGCAGGCCCTCAAGCCCACGCGCCACCATCGGCCGGTCGAAGGAGCACCCCTCGAAGATGTCGTGTACCTTCCGGCTCATGGCCGCCTTCACCCCGTCCACGGAAGTCAGGGCAGTCGCGGCGAACGCCAGGACCCACACCCCGGCCGCGAGGCCTCGCCTCAGCAGCCGTCGGGCGCCCGGATCTCCGGCAGGCGTCAAGGTTCGGACCAGACCCAGCGCGAGCCACACGCCGATTGCGGCGATCGGCCCAAGGAACGCGTAGGCGTTCTGCTGCTGGTTGAGCGTGGTGTTCATGAAGAGGTGCTGAAACAGCACCAAGTAGGCGCACACCCCGGCGGCGACCATCGCCCGCCTGCCGGCGTCCTTCCCGGCGCCCAGCCGCCGCCGATACGCCAACGCGACAATCGAGACAACGAGCGCCGCCGCAACCACGGCGTTCACTGCGCGCGGCGCCCTGTCACCAAAGTAGGGTCTGGCCAGACCGAAGCCCGTGGCGACCAAAGAGGCCAGCCGCTCCCGCCCCAGGTGTGACGGGAGCGCAATCACGTACCGGCTGAAGTTCCCGGCGTCCGACGCGGCCGCAAGCCACACCACGAACGCCGCGGCGCTCCCGCCCAGACCGACGGCGAAGACACCCAGATTCCTCGCGAACCTGCGGGCGTCAGGCAGGCAGGCAAGCGCCAGGGCCAGTGGAAAGAGCGGCAGCATGAAGCCGCCCGCGTTCTGCTTAGCCATTATCGACAGGAACGCGGCCGCGCCGGCCAGTCCCACAAGCACGTCGGCCGCGCCGCCGGAAGCTGCTCGGCGCACCCCGGCCAGCAACGCGACCAGGCCCAGCAAGGCGAAGAAGAAGGCGGTCTGGTCCACCCAGGGCGTGCCGAAGGGTGGATAGAACCACACCGCGGTCACGACGCCGGCAAGATAGGACAGACCCCTGCCCGAATCCACCACCAGCCTCACCAGCGCCACCGCCGCCAGCGCGGCCAGCACGTTGACCACCGCCGCACCTGCTACGTACGCGGCATAGGACACGCCGAGCGTTCTGAAGAACATCGCCTGAAGCCAGAAGGCCACAGGTCCGAAGGGCATCACGAAGTCCCGGTAGGGCACCTGGCCTGAGGCGACCCGGTAGCCGCCGTCGAATACGATGGACTGATCGAACGGGTAGAAACCCCTGAAGCCGGCCTTCCAGGTGAGCAGGAAGGCCAGGGCACACAGCGCAACCAGGCCGGCCAGGTCAGCCAGCCAGCAGGTCGGTCGGGGCTTCTCAGGCACCGGGCGCTCGGTCAGTCGAAACCTCCCAGCAGGTAGACCAAGCCGGCGTTGATCAGCACCACCCCCACCACGATCTTCAAGATGTTCTGAGTGTTCCGGGT
>JBAQHK010000104.1:0-25882 GCA_049288275.1 bacterium
GGTATGTACAGAAAGGCAGTGACTGCCGCGGTCGCCGCCAGCACCGGCATCAGACGGAACATGATGCTGTTGGCCCGCTCGGGCACTATGGCCTCCTTGGCGGCGAGCTTGACGAAGTCCGCAAAGGGCTGGAACCACGGCGGCCCCATCCGGTTCTGCAACCTCGCGTAGAGCTTGCGGTCGACGTACTCGGCCACGAGGCCCACCACGCCCAGGAAGATCATGCCCGGGAAGACGATGATGTACAGCAGCGACATGCCCATGTTACGTGCCCATCCTCATCAGTCCTTGATGCGGAGACGCCTGTTCAAATCAGTGAAGTCAATGCCCTGCCGCTTGTACCATCCGATGCTGTAGTCACGCATGGCCCTGAAGTCGGTCACGCCCGATGACGTGAGCCCCGGAACCGGCGCGGACGTCACTATCGCGCGATCGGTGCAAGAGAAACAGGGGTCGATCGCCGCTATCACTATGGGAGTGTCCGCCAGGTTGTTGCCCTCCAGCATCTTGGGAACCGCGTGCAGGTTCGCGAGGGTCGGCGCGCGGAGCTTCACTCTCTCCGGCTTGTCGGTGCCGTTGCCGCGGACATAATGAACGTCCTCGCCTCGCGGCGCCTCGTAGCGACTGAGGGCCTCGCCGGCCGGTATTCTGCGCGGCGCCTTGACCGAGATCGGCCCCTCGGGCAGGCTCTTCAGGGCCTGCCGCAGGATCTTGTAGGATTCCATAAGCTCCAGAACCCGAACCACCGTGCGTCCGTAGACGTCGCAGTGATTGTCCACTATGACGTCGAACTGGACCTCATCGTAAGCGGCGTAGGGATCGTCGCGGCGGGTGTCGCGGTTGACTCCGGATGCCCTGCCCGTGGGCCCGATGGTCCCGAGGCGCACCGCGTCCTCGTGGGAGAGGTACCCCACCCCGGAGAGCCGCTTGATCAGGGTGGTCTCCTCGGCAGCGACCTGGAGGTAGTACTTGGTTCTCTCCTCCAGACGGTCGATGCCCTTCAAGACGCGCTGGGCCTGCTCGGGACTGATGTCCCTGCGGACCCCGCCTATGGTGTTCATGCCGTAGTTGACGCGATTGCCGGAGATCTCGGCAAGAAGGTCCATCACAAGCTCGCGGTCGCGCCAGGTGTACATCAGTAGAGTGTCGAAGCCCACCTCGTGACCGGCCACACCCAACCACAACAGGTGGCTGTGAATCCTCTCCAGCTCGGCCACTATCGTTCTTATGTAGGCGGCACGCTTCGGTATCTCCAGGCCGGCCACCTCTTCGACCGCCTGGATGAAGCAGGTGGAATGGGAATGGGAACAGATGCCGCAGACCCGCTCCACAAGGTACATGGTCTGGATGTACGTCCGGGCTTCCGCGGCCTTCTCCACCCCGCGGTGGTTGTATCCCAGGCGGAAGTTCATCTCCATTATCTTCTCGCCGTCAAGGATCAGGGTGAAGCACTCAGGCTCCTTCAGAGCCGGGTGCTGCGGTCCGATCGGGATGGTGACTCTCCTGTCGGCGCCTGTTGTCTTTTCGGCGTTGTTGCTCTTGTCGGTCTTGTCTGGGCTGGCCATCTATTGCTCCTTTTCCGGGACCGGCGCGCTCCCCTTCTGGGCATCTGCATCGGAAGGGTTCTCCCCCTTTGGATGCCAGTCCTTTCTCAGCGGATGCTCCCCAGTGGGGAAGCTGTCCGGCAGCGGGTAGCGCTTGCCCGGCGGCAGGCCCTCGACTATGAAGCCAAACAGATCCATCACCTCTCGCTCGTAGAGCTCTCCTCCGGGGAAGTGATTGGTGATGGTGGTGACAACGGGGTTGGCCCTCGGCGCGAAGCGCCTGACGTTGAGCGTGGTCCCGTCGAAATGGGCGAAATGGTAGATCAGGGTCAGGCGCTCGCCCTCGTCCAGACCGGTGATGGTGCACAGCACGTTGAAGCCCATCTTGTTCTTGAGGTGATCCACCAGGTCGGCAAAGATGGACTCCTCGGCCTCGACCCAGATGCGCCGGGCGCGCTGGATCTTGACCTTGTCTCTGAGCTGGCTGAACCTGGCCACCAGGTCGCCTGCAATCTTCTCTTCGTTGGCCATTGCCAGTCCGTCCTCCCCCGATCCCGTGCCCTGTCCCTATCCTGCCTGCGTACTCAGCGGCTCCTGCGGCCGGGTTTCTCCCACCGTAATCGGATGCTCGGGTCCCACCGGCTTGCCTGCCGCAAGGTTGCCCAGCAGCTTGGCCACACCGTCGATGATGGCCTCGGGCCGCGCCGGGCAGCCCGGCACGTAAGCCGAAACCGGTATCACGGCGTCGATGCCGCCGCAGACATTGTAGCAGCCCTGGAAGACCCCGCCCGATGTGGCGCACGACCCAACGGCCACCACGAACCTGGGCTCCGGCATCTGCTCGTAGATGCGGACGATACGATCCTTGATCTGATTGGTGACCGGTCCCGAGCAGACCAGGACGTCGGCGTGCCGCGGCGTCCCCTTGATAATGATCCCGAAACGCTCCAGATCGAACCGCGGAGTCAGGGCCGCCACGATCTCTATGTCGCAGGCGTTGCAGGCGCCCGTGTTGAAGTGGATTATCCAGGGCGACTTGACCCTGGCCCAGGTGACCACGCGCTCCACGAGACCGGCCATGTATGTCCTGTCCTCTCCCCTATTTCCTCAAGAGCACGAAGAGCGAAGTCAAAGCTATCACCACGAATATCGCGGCCAGCCCGTACGACGCTCCGCCCGCGGCGGTGGGCACGGTGGCAATCACCAGAGCCACAACGTGCATGATGGTGAAGAAGAACGCGAACGGGAAGAACTGGCTGTAGTCGGGATTGACCCTGTGGTCGGGCACGTCCTCCCCGCAGGCGTAAGCTTTGTTCTTGCCGGCCACCCCGGCCTTGCCCTTCAAGGCCACCCGCGACATCAGCCAGAGCTGGACCAGGAAGAGCGCCAGCACTATCAGGAAGGCGATCGCCGGCAGGAGCAGCAGTCTGTTCACCTCTCGCCACCTATCCCTTGAGGTTCTTGACGTTTCTCACGTCGAGGCTGTCGTTGTGCCTGTAAATGCCGATCACGATGCCTGCGGCCACGGCGATCACAACCACCTCGACTATGATCAGGGCTACAACGAGCGCCTGGGCCAGAGCCGGTCGGGCGATCGCGTATCCCCCAAGGATTATAAGCAGTGTCACCGCCTTGGTCAAAAGCTCCACACCGATCAGGATGCGGATCAGGTTCCTGGTGGTCAGGATGCAGTAGACCGCGGCGACAAAGACCATCGAGATGAAGGCCGCGAAGACCAGGAACGTGGACGCGGGATCAGTCATGCCTGAACCTCTCCTTGAAGAGAATCACGATCCCGAAGACCCCCGCCAGTATCATCATCACAAGCCCCAGCAGGTCGAACTGGCGCGAATTCCACAGCACCTCGCGGACGTCCCCCTCAGCCGCGGCCGGGGGTACCGGAAGCCGGTAGGCAAACTTGGCCAGGAAGAAGACGCTGGCCACGGCCGCCACCAACAGAGGCAGGACCACCAGTCGCGCCACCGCCCGGGGTTCCCTCTCGTCGCTGGTGCCCGGCCTGGTCAGGCTTATCGCGCTGATGAAGACCGCGGTAATCAGCCCCGCGCAGACCGACAGCTCGAAGACTCCCGCCAGGGGCGCGTTGAGCTGGAACATCAACAGGGTGAGCACTACGCTGGTCACCGCCAGGCCGATCGCAGAGTAGAGCAGGTTGGAGACCAGCACCGTGGCCACGGCCGCCGCGACCATCAGGATCAAGAGCCCCAGATTGAGCGTCACAGCTTGCTCCTCTCCCCTACCAGATGAAGGCCTGGACCGGCACCAGGATGGTCCTCACGAGGTAAGGGAAGAACACTCCCACACACACAACTATCGCCGCTAGGACGATCGAGGGCACCGCGAACCAGCCGCCGGCGTCCTTGACGTCTTGAAGCCCGGCGGCCAATTCCCCAAAGAAGACCCGCCGCTGCAGGACCAGGAAGTACGCCAGCGTTATCAGGCTTCCCAGTATGGCAAGCGACGCGAAGTAGGGATGCCCCGCCTGAAACAGCGCAACAATGATTATCAGCTTGCTCCAGAAACCCGAAAGCGGCGGTATGCCGGCCGCCGAGAGGAAGCCCACCAGCGAGGTGATGCCGGTGTATCTCATCCGCGAGGACAGCCCGCCCAGGCGCCGGATGTCCACCGTGCCCGTGGCCTCCTCCACAGCCGCGGCATTGACGAACAAGAGCGACTTGAAGATCGAATGATTGAAGAGGTGGAAGATCGCTCCCGCAACGCCCAACTGGTTGCCCGCGCCCAGCCCGACTATGATGTAACCCACCTGGCTTATGCTGGAGTAGGCCAGGAGCCGCTTGAAATCGTTCTGGCCCAGGGCCGCCAGCGCGCCCACGAAGATCGACAGGGTTCCCACCACAAGCAGGATGCCTGTCACAGCCGAGCCCAGACCGAAGACGTCCGAGGTCAGCCTTATCAGAGCATACACCCCGGTGGTCTTGGTCACGATGCCGGCCAGGAAGACCGAGACCGCGTTGGGCGCCGTGGAGTAGGCGTCCGGCAGCCAGCCGTGGAAAGGCACCAGGCCGCTCTTGATGAAGAGCCCGCCTATGAAGAGCAGCACGGCCAGACGCGCCACCGAGCCGCTCTCCGGCCCAGCCAGGGCCTCCTTGACCGCCTCGAACGAGGTCCCGCCGGCGTACATCACCAGGATGCCGATCCCCGCGAGAATCAGCGTGGTGGCCACTGCCGACAGCAGGAAGTACTTGAAGGCTCCCTCGTAGGCGTCCCTGCCCTTGTTGAACACTATCAGCACGAACGAGGCCGTCGCCGTGATCTCTATGAATATGTACAAGGTGAAGAGGTCGGAGACCGCTACGACGCCGTTCATCCCCGCCACCGCCAGGAGCAGAAGATTGATGAAGTTGAAGCGCCTCGCCTCGTCGCGAATGGTCCCCCGGCCCAGGAGCAGCGATGAGAAGGCCACGATCCCTATCGAGAGAATCAGAAGCCGCGTGAGGCTGTCGGCCAGCGGAGTGATGCCGAAGACCGTGGCCGGCCAGCCGAGGGTCTCAGCTGCCGATGGCCAGAGCGCGAACCAGATCTCAGCCAGGAATAGCGCCAGGGCAACCGGGAAAGCCACCCGGCGCAGGAAGCCCCCGGACGGCAGATTGAGGAGCACCACCGCCAGGAGCATAAGCATGATCAGCAGTACCGGCAAACTAGGTCTCCCTCACATCAGACCAGGACGTAAAGCACCATGACCACGACGCCGGCCAGCGCCCACACCAGATAGGTGGTGTATGCCCCGTCGTGACAGAACCGTACAGCGCGGCTGAGGCCGGTCGCTGCCTTGACCGCCAGGCCGTCATAAATCCAGTCCACAAACCTGTCCACCCCCCAGGCAATCCTCGATATCACTCGCGCCACCCTCATGCCAAACTCGTACGGGTCGAAGTACCGGCGCTCGGCTCGCTGATAGACGCCGCTGATCACCGGGGCGTGGTGGATGTGATCCACCGCTCCCAGGCCGCGCCCGGTCTTCCTGGCGCCGTAGAAATGATTGGCGACCGCCGCGGCCAGGACCACCAGGGTCATCACCACCAACAGCATGTTGGAGGGTAGCCCCGAGAAACTGTGGCGCGCGCCCTCCGCACCGTGCCCCCCGAGCACCGGCTCGATGAACTTCAAGGGGATCGCGTTGCCCAGTCCGAAGACCACGCACAGCGCCGCAAGGAACACCATCGGGAAGAGCATCGCGGCCGGGGCTTCCTTGACCTTCTGGTTATCCGCGGCCAGTTTGTCGTGATAGGCGGCGTGGCCCAGCTTCAGGAAGGACGCCGCCGTGAAGAAGGACCCCACCAGCGCCGCCAGATAGAAGATCCAGTGCCGCTCCAGCGCGCCGTCGTAGACCAGCTCCTTGGAGAAGAACCCGTTGAAGGGCGGCACTCCCGAAATGCTGAAGGCCGCTATCCAGAAGCAGACGAAGGTGATCGGCATCTTGGCCCTCAGGCCACCCAAGCGCCCCAGATCGGTGGCGCCGGCCTGCTTCTCGCACGCCCCGCCGGTGAGAAACAGGCAGCTCTTGTAGATCACGTTGTTGACCATGTGGAAGATGCCGCCGACGATGCCCACCGGCACCGCGGTGCCTATGCCCAGGATCATGTAGCCGACCTGGCTTATGGCGTGGAAGGACAGCAGCTTCTTGTAGTCCTTCTGCACCAGAGCCATCAGGACGGCCAGCAGTATTCCGACCGCGCCAACGATCATCATCAGGTAGGAGAGCCAGTGGCCGTGATCCAGCTTGTAGAGATCCAGGCTCACCCTGGCGAGGAAGTAAATCCCGAGGAGCTTCTCCAGCGCGGCGGGCCCGATTGCCATGAAAGGAAGCGGCGCGTCCACCGCCGCATCCGGGATCCAGCTGTGGAAGGGCATGGAACCGCCCTTGGAGATTGCGCCGATCATCAGGAGGATGAAGGCCGCCGCAGCGCCCAGGCTGTTTACCTGGAGGCTTATCTCCGACATCCTGAGGCTGCCGGCAAGCAGGCCGGTGATCCCTATCCCGACCATCATGCACAGATCGGCAACTCCCACGATGATGAATGACTTGATCGCGGTCTTGTAGGCGCCCCTGCCTCCCATGGCAATGAAACCGAAGAGGGCCGCCAGCAGCCCCTCCCAGAAGAAGAGCATCACCACCAGGTTGTCGGCCAGCAGCGCGCCGTTGGTAAAAGCCACGGTTACCAGGAAGTAGAAGTAGAACAGGTTCAGCCGGCCTCTGCCCCTCATGAAGGCCGTGGAGTAGACCGCGATGAGCGCCGCCATCACGGCCGTCACCAGCAGCATGAAGCCGCTCAGGCCGTAGACCCTGAGCGAGAAGTCCAACCCGAAGCCGCCCCACTTCGCGGTCTCCATCAAGTCCTTGTTGTATATGGAGAGGGTGATCGCGAGGTCGGCGATCACCGCCACCACAGCGACCGCCTCCTTGATCCAGAGGGTCTCCTTGCGAAGCGCGAGGCAGACCACGCCCGCGACAACCGGGACGAGCACCAGCAGCAGCATCGTTAGGAAGTCGCCGCTCACCTAGGCACCCCCGTCCCCAGCATCTGGGCCACCGCGGTCTGGGCCAGGCTCGAAGGGTAAGAGAAGAAGATCCCGGCCACCAGCGACAGCGCAGCCAGCGCCGCAACGCTGGCGACCATGGCCGGTGACTTCTCCCGGGCGTCGATCTTGAGATCGCCCAGGAACACCAGGTTGAAGAGCCTCATGAGGTAGATGATGGTGAGGAAGGCGCCCACCAGGAAGGTCAGCGCTATCGCCACCTGCCCGTTGTTGACCGCCCCGGTGATCACCATGTACTTGCCGAAGAAGCCCCCGAAGGGCGGTATGCCCATCACCGAGAAGGAGCAAAGCAGAAAAGCAATCGCCGTGACCGGCATGGTCTTCACCAGGCCGCCCATCTTGGTTATGTCCTTGACCTTGGTGTTCTGCTCGACGATGCCCGCGCACAAGAACAGCCCGCCCTTGGCCAGACCGTGCATCAGGATGTAGACCAGTCCCCCCGCGACTCCCATCGGGTTGCCCGTGGCCAGGCCCAGGAAGATGAAGCCTATCTGACTGATCGTGGAATAGGCGATTATGCGCTTGATGTCGGTCTCTATCAGGGCGGCGCCGGCGGCCACGATCGCGCTGGCCCCCGCGATTATGGGCACCGCCTGGTGCCAGACAGGATCTACGGTGAAGGTGGCCACGAAGAGCCGCGCGAACACGTAGACGCCGATCTTGACCAACACCGCCGCGTGGAGCAGCGCAGTGACCGGCGAAGGCGCCACGCCCGCGTCGGGAAGCCAGGTATGCAGGGGCAGGGTCGCCGACTTGGAGAGGATGCCGAAGAGGATCAGGATCGCGGCGACGTTGGGAAGCGGATCGACCTTGAGCCTTTCCTTTATCACGCCGTAGTCGAAGGAGCCGGTCTGGTTGTAGATCAGGATAAAGCCTATCAGCATCATCAGGGCCCCGAAGACCGTGACCAGAAAGGCCTTGTCGGCTCGCACCACTGCGGTCCTGTCCCTGAAGAATCCGATCAGCCGCCAGCACGCCAGGGCGGTTATCTCCCAGAAGAGATACAGGAAGATCAGGTTCCGGGCAAAGACCAGTCCCATCATCGAGCCCAGGAAGAGCACCACCATGAGGTAGTACTCGTTGCGCTCCTTGTAGTGGCTTATGTAATCCCATGAATAGAAGACGATGATAGAACCGACCAGCGTGGAGACCATCGCCATGAAGACCGCGAGCATGTCAGCGTGGAAGAGCCCGAAGCCGGGAGCAAAGCTGAAGGTCACGGTGACGGTCTGACCCCGTCCCACCGGTCCCAGGAGGGCCAGCGAGCAGACGAAGGAGACCACCACCATCAGCAAGGCGGCGACGTTGCGCAGCTTCTCCGAGGCCGCTCCCAAGAGCGGCAGCGCAAAGGCCCCGAGCACCGGACAGAAGACCAGGACCAGCAGGACCGCTTCGTGACTCATCTGGGCTTCAGCATCCTCCAGGCGAAAAGCGACGCGACATTATAGCTAGCCGGCCAAGATATGTCCAGAAAAAGTTTGATTCGGCCACAACTCGCTTGACCGGCCCTCGGATTGCCGCTAGGCTCGATCCTGTGCACACAACCGCCAGGATCGTGAGCGGAAGGGCTCAGGACATGTCGGCGATCGCCGACGATTCCGTTGACCTCGTCGTCACGTCTCCACCCTACCCCATGATAGAGATGTGGGACCGGGTCTTCGCCCGGCAGGACAGGCGCATCGCGGCGAGCCTGGCCGCCCGACGCGGCGGGGAGGCCTTCGAGCTGATGCACGCCGTGCTTGATCCGGCCTGGAGCGAGTGCGGCCGGGTCTTGAGACCCGGGGGCACAGCCTGCATCAACGTAGCCGATGCCACGCGCACCATCGCCGGCGACTTCCGGCTCTACTCCAACCACTCGCGCGTCCTCGGCGCCTTCTTGAGCCGGGGTTTCGCCGCCCTGCCGGACATCCTGTGGCGCAAGCAGACCAATGCGCCCGCCAAGTTCATGGGCTCCGGCATGTTGCCCGCAGGCGCCTACGTCACCTACGAGCACGAGTACGTGCTGGTGCTCCGCAAGGGCAGGCGTCGGGAGTTCGTCTCGGCCGAGGACAAGGCCCGAAGGCGGGAGAGCGCCTTCTTCTGGGAGGAGCGGAACCGATGGTTCTCCGATGTCTGGTCGGACATCAGGGGAGCGGCGCAGGAGCCGGCGGACAGGGCGCTCGCAAGGAGAAGCGCGGCGTTCCCGTTCGAGCTGGCCTACAGGCTGGTGTGCATGTTCTCCGTCAAGGGCGACGTGGTCCTGGACCCCTTCGCGGGAACGGGAACCACACTGGCCGCCGCGCTGGCCGCCGGACGCAGCGCGTGGGGCATCGAGGCCGACCGAGCAGTCTTGCCCGCCATGCGGCGCAGGCTGTGCCGGGCGCCGGCAGCGGCCAACGCCTACCTTCGCGAGCGGCTGGCGCGTCACGTCAGGTTCGCGGCGGAGAGGACCACCCGGTCAGGTCCCCTGAGGCACACCAACGTGCACTACGGCTTCCCCGTGGTAACCGCCCAGGAGAGGGAGATCCTCCTCAACGACGTCGCCAAGGTCGATCGACGCGCAGCCGGACGCGTCTGGACCCTTGGGGTCACGTACCAAACCGGACCCCAGGCCGAGATGGTTCGAGCCTGGAGTCCCGCTGATCTCGCCGCATACCTCGGGCGGGCCGTCGAGCCGGCCTGAGGCCGAGGATTACCTGAGGAGGACGATCTTCTGGGTCGCGGCCTTGTCTCGGGTTTGGATGTGCAGGAAATAGACACCGGGCACTCTGGGTGCACCCCCTTTGCCGCTGCCGAGATCGAGAACAAGGCCTTGCTCCAGTTTGCCCTCGAAGACCGTGTCCAAAAGCCTGCCCGCGGCGTCGAAGATCCTGATTGAGCAGAAGTCCCCAACGGAGGTGAGCTCATTCACTTCAAGCGTAAGGGCCTTGGCTGCGGAGACGAGCGCGGGCTGAGGGCAAATCGAAAGACCGCCCTCCTCAAGGTTCAAGTATCCGGTCTGATTGCCGTCGTCCACCGACTTGCCGTCGATGTCGAAACCTATGACCTTGGCCACGTACATGGTGTCGGCATCGGTCGCCACAGGACCGGGTCCGCCGACGGAGATCTTGAGGCAGTAGGTGCCTACCGCAAGGGACGCCGGCACCCGCAGGCCGAAACTGACGGTGTCGGTGTCGCCCGCGCCCAGCAGGATCTCGCGAGTGATCCCCGTAACCACGGTCTCGCCGCCGGAGGAGAGCGTCGCCCAGGCGCAGCCCTGGGCGGCCTTGGCGCTGGGGTTGGTCACCGCCGCGCTGAACATGATTGTCCGCTGGCGCTGGTCGAACCGGCGGTCGCCGGCGTTCTTGCACAGACCGACCTCCAGGGGTCCGGGAATGGAGAGCATCTTGATGCGGCCGTCCTCGGGACAAAGCCAGACGGCGCCATCCAGCAGCACGTACTGGTTGAAGGGGTTGCACAGCACGGTGGCGTTCTCGAAGTCCCTTCTCCAGACCGGACGCATGCTGTGGTCCACGGTGTGCTCCACCGAGTCAAGATAGGCCGCGCCGATGGGATTCCCGAGGTCGAGATCGTAGTAATCGTACCACCAGAGGGTGCCCAGGCCGTTGGTGCCGAAGAAGTAGTAGCCGTCGCCCAGAAGCGCGCTGGCGAGAGTGAAGCGCACGAACTGCTCAGCCGCGGCCGACGCGGGCTTCACGAAGGTGTCACGTTCGACGTCCCGCAGATAGCTCAGTATCATGGTGGCGTTCATGGGCTCCTGAAGGAAGTCCTCGCACATGCGAAGGTAGCCGTAGGACGCAAACATGTTCTGTTGCCAGCCGCCGTGCATGTGCGGGAAGTCCTCCCGAACGCCGCCGTTGGCGTACTGGTAGAAGGTGTTGTTGCCGTTGGGGACGATGACGGCCGAGGCGCCGGCTTCACGCCTCAAGGTCTGAAGGAGAATCTCCACACCGGCCCTCCACCAAACGTCCAGGCTCTCGGGGTCATCCGCGACCCCGTCGCGGTCGCTGTCCACGGCCGCCGAAGGATCCCGGAAGAACAGGTCGGCATCGTTGAGCCATCTTATGGACTCACCCACGCCGTCCAGCAGAAACCCGTCCCACAGACCGCTGTCGTAGACTTCATCGGCCACGTACTCGGCCAGCCACTCGGCCAGCGTCTTGCCCGACCCGTCGCGGGAGCACTTGGAGGTGAGATTGATGTACCAAAGGTTGCCTTCCTGCCCAATCCTGTGGCCCTGGGTGTCGTAGAGCCACCAATCGGTGTCGCGGATCTTGGCCTCGAAGTTGGCCACAGTGGGGCCGCCGGTGTCGCACTCGGCCCAAATGAAGGCGGCGGGAAAGTAGGTCAGGATGGTGATTTCAGGATTGAGGCTGCGCAGAGTGCCGGGCAGCTGGGGAAGGCCGTCTTGAACCGAAACGTTGAGAACCACCAGGTCCCACTTGGCCAGCTCCGGCGCGTACGCGGCCTTAACGTCCGCCGTGAAAAGGTTGCCCACCCTGGGATGATCGTGGGTCCCGAAACAGACCGAGGGGCAAACGCCAACCGCCAGGACAAGCGCCGTGGCTGCAAGGCTCAAACGCGCTCGCAGGCCGGCCGGGGTTACCAGGTTTCGCATCTGCTTGATCTCCGCGTTCCCTGCCGTCGTGGGCTGACTGGTATGCATCTCGTTGGTCACCGGGGCTAGGGAATAGCAAGGCTTGTGCCACCGGGGCCAGGTTCGGATATGCCGGAGGCCCCGCAAATGCTGGCGCTGCGGGCTGGCACAATCGCGCTGTCGGGGACGGCTTACGGGTGTTGCGATGTGCACCGGGCAGACCGCGGCGCGATGCAAAATACACGGACCGGTCAGTATTCCCTGTCAGTACTGGCCGTAACGCCTGACCAGGGCGAGCACCCTCTTGTATTGCTCCAGGCTGACCTTGGGCGGCACGGAGTGGTCCGAATGGTAGATGTAGCCCCCTCCCTGCTTGCCGAGGCCGACCTTGACCCGAATCTCCTCCTCGGCCTCTCGGTCGCCGCGGGCGATCGCCTCGAAATCAACGTTGCCCATGAAGGTCAGTCGGGATCCGTACTTGCGCTTCAGATCAAGCACGTCCATGCCGGCTTTGGCCTCCAGCGGCTGGAGGCACGTTATGCCGGCTTCAACGAGAAGATCCATCACCGCCCGCATGTCGCCGTCGCTGTGGTAGACCACCGGCAAGCCGCGCTGCGTGAAGAAGCCCACCAGGCGCTTGTGATAAGGCCACAGTACCTCGCGATACATGCGCGGCGAGAAGAAGGTTCCCCTGGAGTAGGCGATGTCGCCCCAGATCCAACCCCCGTCTACCGCGTAGCCTCGCCCCAGCAGGTCCTCGCACACCGCCAGGTTCATGTCGGTCACGGTCTTGAAGACATCGGCCACCAGGTCAGGCTCCAGCTTCATGCTCTCCAGCAGGTAGGCCGGCCCGAGCTTCGACCACGAGGCCTCCATAGGATCGTGAAGGCAAACCACAACGAACCTGTCCCTGTCCCGATACCAGCGATAGCGCTCGGCGAGGTCCTGCGGGAGTCTTCCTTCGGTGGACAGCAGACGCGGCTTCAGCTCCTCCCAGGCGTCGCGGCCGCTCACCTTGAAGGACACCAGGCCCGGCGTCGAGGTCTTCCCTTTTATGTACTTGAGGACCGCCCCGTCGCTGGTCTGCTTGGAGACATAGCGCTCGTCCTCTCCGATCACCTTCTCTTCCAGAAGGAAGGACGGGTCCACCGAGATCTGCCTTATTTCCATCCCGAAGTGTTCCCACAGCTTGTCCCTGTCGCCGGCCACGTCGGGCGGCAACCCCTCGCCTTGCCACCTGGCCAGAGCCTCGTCCCAGTAACCGTCGTGCATGGGCACCCGGTCGGGTAGGCGACCGGAAAGCACCGCGCTCACTCTCTCACGTGATGTCATGCCGTCCGCCTGGTCTTCAAGAGAGCACGCATGGCGACCGCAAACGCCGCGAGGGACGCCGCCACCAGCCACCACGGAGCAGGCCGGTTCTCCAGCATCCAGGCCGGCACCCCCGCTTCTGCGCGCTTCTCTATCACGTAGAGCGCGACGACGGCCACCGAGTTCACCGTGAAATGGGCGACCATGGAAAGCACCAGGGACCCGGTCTTGAGATAGATCAGCCCGAGCACGAGCCCCAGGACGAAAGCCGCAGGCAGCCGCCAAGGATCGTGCAGCAGTCCGAACACCAGCGACGCGGCTACCAGGCCCACCCTGTTGCCCACCAGGCGGCACAGGGCCCTCTGGAGAATACCGCGAAACACCAGCTCCTCGAAGATGGCCGCGCCGACCGCGGCAACCGCGACGACGTAGGCCAGCTCGGGCAGACTCTCCGCCTTGATTGTCTCCTCCAGAAGATCCAGCACTTCCGTGGGGACCTTGAAGCGGGCGATCACCAGAGCCTCAAGGCTGATCGCCACCGGGATGATCGCCAGGCCAGCGACAACCGACAGGACGATCGACACGGCCCGTGGACGGCCGAGCCCGAGGTAGCATTGGGGACGCTCCACGCAGCCCCGCAGCGCTAGCAACGCCGCCACCGCAGGAAGCACAGTGCTTGCGAGGGTGACCGTCCTGGGCGAAACCAGCGGGCCCAGGAGCCCCGCCGAAAGGATCCAGACCAGGAGATAGACGCCGAACACCAGGATGCCATCTGCGGGCCCGAGATCCGGCCCGCAGGACTCCGGCCCTCCCGGTGGAGCGTCAGCTCCCGCCGGATCCCGGCGGTTCAAGATCGGCCGGGGGCCGACCGAAGGGCGGCCCGCCGCCCCGTCATTCCCATCCCAGGCTCTTGCGCTCGGCGTCGGAAAGCTCTGACTCCCCGGCATCCTTGGCGCCGCCCTTGGCTTTCTGGATCTCGTCGTAGCTCTTCCTCACGACGTCCAGGACACCGCCCAGGCTCTTGTCGTCCTCGATCCGCTTGGTGGTCCACTTGCCCGGACCCGACTCGATCCAGATGGTGCCCCGGTGGCTCCTCAGGTTGGCAACAGGCACCCAGTCCAGGGACTTGCTGCGATAGCCGAAGGACGCCGAAACCTCGAGGCCCTCGGCTATGCCCACGAGGTCCGCAACCGTGCGCGACAGCAGGTCCATGGGACCCGGCTCGAGCTGAGGCGCGGCCTCGAGCTTGGCCTCGGCCCCGGTCTCGGCCTGCACCCTGGGCCGCAGCCTGACCTCCGGCAGTTCCACCGGCTCAATGTAGAGGCCCTTCTCGGTGCCGATCGCCAGGCACTTCATGGTGTAGCATGCCTTGGGATCGATGCCCAGCATCGAGACAAGCATCAGAATGTGAGGGCTGAAGCTCTCGGCCATGAATACCAAGCCGGGTTCGTTGATCCAATCATACTTGGGATATGTCCTGGCCAGCCGGTCCCTGTTGTGCTTGAGCCAGGTCATGTGGCCTCCGAGGCTGAGAATCAGGTTGTCGCCGGAGGCCTCCCTGGCCACAACTATGAACACGCCGCCGTCACTGTCCCCCGCCAGCAGTCCAACCTCCACATCATCGGAGGAGAGAGTCATCTCGTCGATGACCCCAAGTCCGTTTATCTCTCCTTCCAGTGCCTCCTTGACTAGAATGCCGAGCTCTTTAGAGCTTGCAATCTTCCTTTTCTCAATGCGCATTCCTCGAACGTCACCTCCCTTCGCCTTCTCGCGATCGCCGACTCATCCATCATGATCAGGTCAAGTATGGCGTCGACGCACCTGGTCGCCTTCGAGCCGGGAAACGCCTTCGCCAAGGGGATTGCTCTCTGGTAGGCTTCAGCGGCGACCGCATCAAAGAGCACGCAGCCGTGGTTCCTTAGATTGATTTTGAGAAACTTCCGTGAGACTTCAGCCAGTTTCCTGAAGCAATCCTCTCCTTCAGCATAACTCCGAACCCGGTTTAATACAAGGCCTATTCGCGCCGCGGGAGCGGCGGCGTGGACGCGCTTCACGGTCGCGTAAGACGCCTGCATTCGCTCGGATCCGGGCTCGGCCACCACGATCACCAGGCCGGCCTTTCCCCAGACCGTCCGTCCCGGCTCCGCGTCCCAGGGAGAAGTGTCTATCAGGGCAACGTGCCCCCGACGGGCCGCGGTCTCCAGAGCATCCAGGGTCGCGCATCCAGCCCGGCCCGGTCGCACCACGGCGTCCACGGCGACTACGCCCGCGAAGTGATCCCCGGCGACCATCACATCGTCGGCTGCCGGATCCTCGGCGCCCTCCGCGGACTCTCCGGGACTCGGACGGGCGCAGCCCATGGCATCAAAGATGTCCGGCCGTTCGGGGTCGGCGTTCACCACGGCTACCTTGCGGCCCGCGGTCAACAGCCCGTAGGCCAGGTTCACCGTGAGCAGGGTCTTGCCTCTCGCCCTCCCCCCCGAAGTTATGCTGATCAGGGAGGACCTCGGAGACCAGAGGTCGCGCTCCGGCTGGAGGCTCGCGGTGCGTGGCTTGTCGAAGCGGTCCGCGGGGACTTGCTCGGGAAGGTTCTGGGCGGGCCCCGGCGCGCCCGACAGGAATACGTGAGAGACCTCGGAAAGGCCGCGGCCAAGTCTTCTGACTTGCCGGACGCGGTCGCCGCCCGACCCCTGCACTCTACTTCACCACCACCACGGAGTTCTTGCCGCTGTGACTGTCGTCCACGCTGACCGGGTTGGCCGGATCGGGCTGCCACTCGCCGTCGACCACGAACTTGTACTGGTAGACTCCCGGGTCCAGACTGGCGATCGCCACCCACACGCCGTCCTCATCGTCGTCGTTCATCCTGATCAGGTCGGTCCAGCCGTTGAAGTCGCCGGCGAGGGCGACATCGCTGGCTCCCGGGGCTTCGACGGTGAAGAGCATCCCTCCGGGCACGGGCCGCGGTCCGTAGGTCTCCTTCTCCGGGGTGGGCAGGCTGACCTGCAGAGCCTCCTCCACCTTGACCTCGTCCTCCTCCCCCACCACCTCCTCCGAAAGAGCAAGGTATTCCCTGAATCCCCTGGACCTGCGATCGTAGTCGGTGATCGGCACGCCGTGGCTGGCCGCCTCCCTGAGCTTCACGTTGTTGTGGATCAGAGTTCTGTAGGTGCGCTCGTCGAAGTGCTTCAAGATGTCTTCCGCTATCTCGGCCGCGAACTTGGTGCGCCCGTCGTACATGGTGCACAGCACCTTGAGCCGAAGGTCATGATGGGTCTCCTCACGCACCAGATCGATCATGTCCAGCAGGCGACCCACTCCCCAGAGCGAGAAGAAGCTGCTCTCAATGGGCACCACGGCCTCGTTGCAGGCGCGCAAGGCGTTGAAGGTCAAGAGCCCTATGCTCGGAGGACAATCCACTACCACGTAGTCGTAAGTCCTTGCCAGGGAGCGAAAGGCCCCCATCAGGCAGTTCTCGCGACCCGGCATGCCGGCCATCTTCTGCTCGAAGGCGCTCAAGAGGACGCTGGCCGGAGCGATGTCGAAGCCCGCGGTGACCTCGCGTATCACCTTCTCCAGGCCGGTCTCCCCTATCATCACCTCATACATGGTCCGACCGGCGTCGGTCGAGGTTATTCCCACCCCGGCTGTGGCGTGGGCCTGTGGATCGAGGTCGACCAGAAGCACGGTCCGCCGCTTCAAGGCGAGGCAGGCCGCCAGGTTGATCGCAGTGGTGGTCTTTCCGCAACCGCCCTTCTGGTTTACGATCGCTACTGTCCTCATGCCTGTCGCCTCCGACTCCTCTAAGCCGTGCCTCTCGGCGGCACCTTCTTCTCAGTAGTACTTTCCGACCGAATCCCCCAGCTTGTAGTAGACTCCCTTGTGGAGAACCAGCGGGCGCTTCTCGGCGTCCACCTCCAGCGACACCACCCGTCCGACGAAGATCGTGTGGTCGCCCATGGATATGGCCTTCTCAAGCTTGCATTCCATCGTGGCCGCGCAGCCCTCCAGGACCGGGGTGCCGATCACCTTCGAAGGTTTCTGCCTCAACAGGCCCGACGCGAACTTGTCCACCTTGCGTCCGGACACCGTTCCCGCGTGCTGGGAGATGTCCATCTGCCGGTCCGAGAGGATGCTCAAGCCGAACTCCTTGGCGTCCATCACCATCTCGTGGCTGAGACGCGCCGGCGCTATGTGCACCACGACCAGGGTGGGTCTGTGGGAGACCGGGGCCGCCCAGGCAGCGGTCATCGCGTTGAGCTTGTCGCCGTGCTTGACAGTTACAACGGCGACTGATTCGGCAAACACGCCTGTGGCCTTGGTCACGTCGTCCATCTGCGCCTCCTGAGAACGTCCGATCAACCCGGGAGTATTGTAGCGAGGTCTCTCGGCGAGTCAAGCTGTATTGAACGTCGACAGGCGATGGTTGAGGCGAAGGTGGCGGGCCGGGCTAACGGCGCAGCTTGGCCAGGATTTCCGCGGCGTCCTCGGGCGAGACCGGATTGACATGGAAGCCGCCGCTTTCTATCAGGCCGCCGATCGCGCTGACGCAGGGATCGATTTCGATGTGCCAGTGGTAGTCGTTGTCTATGGTCTTCCAGGCGTCGGCCTTGGGCCGCCTGAATGGCGCAGTGTGAAGCGTGAGCACGTAGCCGCCGGAAGAGGCCAGTTTCCCGATCGAACCGGTCAGGCTCTTCAGGGTCCGGGCGAGACTTTCCATCTCGTCGTAGCTGACCGAGGTGAAGTCCGGCGAATGCCTCAGGGGAAGCACCCATATCTCGAAGGGCACCCGGGCGGCGTAGGGAGACATCGCGATCATGTGGGTGTCCTCGTGGATCACCCGGGAGACCGCACGGCGCTCCTGAAGCACGTAGTCGCAGAAGATGCAACGCTCCCTGAAGTTGTAGTACTTGCGGGCGGCGTTGAGCTCGTGCTTGATCAGGCCGGGCACGAAAGGCGCGGATACCATGTGCCACCGCGGGTGAAGATGCCGCTCGCCCCGATCAAAGGCGCGGACCTTGAAGGGAAGAAAATGCTTGAGCCGGCTGTCGTTGGCCAGGTCCAGCGCCCGGTGGCGGATGGTGTCGAGAATGGTCAGGATGTGTGCCTCGTGGAGATCCTCGAATTCAACGTCGTGCGCGGGACTCTCCACCAGGATCTCGTGAGCGCCGATGGCCTCCATCCGGTCGCACATGCCCACGCCCTTCTTGCCGAAGTCGCCCTCGATGTGCAGAATCGGAGGCGAGCCGGCGACCACTCGCATGCTCCACTCCGAACCCGGATTGAAGCCGTTGCCGTTGGCGCGGTAGATCTCCTTGCCGGTGAGGGCTTCCCTGCCCGGGCAGTAGATGCAGTCCGCCTCCCGTTCATCCACCAGCACGCCGCTCACGTCGTGACACATCACGACCCAGTCACCGGTGAGCGGATGTCTCCTGAGCTCGGCCACGGACTTCCTCCCTCCGAGGCAGGATTGCAAGCTGTGTGCCACCCTTGGGTCGGCCGAACCTGTTGTGGGGCGCGCCATTGGCGAAGTCGGGAAAGGCAGAACCACGGCAGGAAGAGCCCTGCAAGTGCAAAATGCAACCCCGAGTTGCAGGTTGCACCCGGGGAGGCGACTTGCCGCGCCCGGCTCCGGCGCATGATCGGTCAAGCCCTGCGGGCGAGGCACGCCCGTTCGATCTCAGTCGCTGAGGCTGCGTCCCTCAGGCCGCGGCGCCCACGGCCTTCTTCGAGCGCGCGGCCTCGGCCGAACGCTTTCCCCGCGTCTGGCTGAACTGAAGCGCCTGATGCATGAAGGCCTCGATGCGGGTGATCGACGTGGTCTGCTCCAGCCCGTCGTAGGCCATGTTGAGGAAGGGAACGTTGTCCAGATCCTGCCGGACCCGCTTCATCACCCCGGCCACCACGGTACCCGGCATGCAGGTGAAGGGCATGACGTTGATGATGCCGCTGGCGCCCTTGGCGACGAAGTCGATCGCCTTGCCCACGCTCAGGCAGGCCTCGCCCTCGAAGCTGTCGTGCACGTAGGGCTCGGCGAGCCGGATCACCGCCTCGGTGGTAGGCTCGTCAATCTTCTCGATCGCGCCCTTGAAGATCTGCTTCATCTTGTGCTCGTCGTGCTTCTGGACCCTGTCCTTCACCACGGTCACCAGATAGGACTTGTAGTCCTTCTTCACCAGGTTGCCACGCTTCCGCGTGAAGTTGGTGTAGAGGACCCACTCGGTGAAAGGCGGCATCCAGGCCTCGCCGCCCAACCTCTCGACGTCGCGCACGATGTTGTTGTTGCTGAACCTGTTGCACCTGACGAAGACCTCCCCCACTATCCCTATCAGAGGACGCTGCCGGTCGCGCTCGACGGGCACGGCGAGCATCTTGTCGCGGCACTCCACCAGGACATCGAAGATGTTCTCGCCCTTCACTATCGCGTCCGACACCCGGTGGATGCCCCACCAGAAGGCCTTGTCGGTCTCGCCCGCGTTCGTCTCGTAAGGCCGCCGCTCGAGCAGCATTCTCTCCAGGAAGTCGGCGGACAGGAGCCCGCGCCAGGCGTTCCTGTCGAAGTTGGCGGCGACGTCGCCGATCTCCTTGTAGAACTCCCGCCCCTGATTGGGGGAAATGATGGGCACGTCGGGGAGCCCGATCTCCTTCAGGACCAGCCTCTGGAGCTTGTTGTACTGACCGAAGCGGCAGGGCCCGCTGCCCGAGGCCATGAAGAAGGCCGAACGCTTGGGATCGAACTTCGGGTCCTTGCACATCTTGACCATGTCGCCGGTGGTCACGATACACGGATAGCATTCCTTGCCCGAGGTGTAGCGCCGGCCGTACTCCAGGGTCTTGGCGTCGGACTCCGGCAGGACCTCGGCCTCGATTCCGGCCCTCGTGAACGCCGCAGCGAACGGGTAGGCGTGCGGTGCCATGCTCGGTATGTAGAGCTTCTTGCCCTTGCCCGCCCCCACGCCGGTCAGGCGATCGGAGTCGTCCACCACATCCACAACCTTGTCCTTCTGGATGTCCGCCACCCGCGCGTGCTCCAGGCTGTCCAGGAAAGCCTCGCACCGAGTTATCGCGCCGACGTCGGCGCTGTGCTCGTCGATCTCGATCTGCAGGTAGGGCTTGCCCGCCATCTTCTCGCGGAAGAATCGAGTGATGAAGGAGTCCGGACCGCAACCGAAGTTGGTTATGTAGATCGCGAAGAGGCGCTTGTCCTTGCGGATGATATCCGCGGCCGACATTATCTTCTGCCCGTAGCGCCAGTACATGTTTTCCCATTCCTTGGACAGATTGACCGCGTCGATAGGCAGATAGTCCAGCGGAATCGGCAGCGCTCCGAGGTCGCGCAGCTTCTTGGGAAGCTCGAGGTTGATGCCGTTGTCGCAGCCGTTGTAAGGGCGGCTCACTATGACGAAGGCCCTGCCGTTTTCCCCGAGCCCCGCCAGCACCTCCTGGCCGCGCTTGTGCACGGCGGCGTAGTAGCGGTCCTGGGCCTCGTAGCCGGCCTCGACCGCCCGCGCGATCTCGGAACCGCTCTTGCCCAGGGTGCGGCCCATCTTGCGCAGCGTCCCCACGACCGACTTCTTGCCGCGGGCCAGGTAGACGTGGGGCTTCAGCACCTTGATCCCGGCCTCTTCAAAGTCGAAGGCCGCGTTGGCGAAGTAAGGCAAGCTCTGGACGTACGGGCAGGCGAAGCTCTGCTCGATGTGGGGATTGCGCTTCTTGAGGTTCACGATGCTCGGCAGGAACAAGAACTCCGGCTTCTTCTCTATCAGGTTCAGGATGTGTCCGTGTGCGACCTTGACCGGGAAGCAGGTCTCGGCCGGCACGGTCTCCACGCCGGCGTGGATGATCTTCTTGTTGGTCTTGTCGGACAGCACTACCTCCAGCCCCAGGTGCTTGAGGAAGGCGTGCCACATCGGATAGGTCTCGTGGAAGAGCAGCGCCCTGGGCACGCCGATTGTGCGCCCGTCGGGCTTGACCCCGGGGCCCGGCTCCACCCACAGCTTGGAGAGGAACTTCTCGCGCTCGGCAAACAGGTCGGGCACTTCCTTGGCCCTGGACTGCTTCTTCTCGACGTCGTACTTCTCGCACCTCGAGCCGTAGAAGAGCGGCTTCTCGCCCTCCACGTCGACCTGCCTTATCTCGCACATGTTTGGGCAGTCCTTGCACTCGAAGCTGGTGATCTCGTACTTCCTCCTGCTCAGGTCGAAGCCTTTGAAGGTACTCCGCTTGCCCTTGTTGGCCTCGAGCGCCAGCACGGCCGCCCCTATGGCGCCCGTGACGTCGTGATGCTCGGGAACGGTTATCCGCTTGCCGGTGACCTTCTCGAATGCCGCGACCACGCCGTCGTTGGCGGCCACACCCCCCTGGAAGAAGATGTGGTTGCCCACCCGCTTGCCCGCCACCACCTTGTTGAGGTAGTTGGCGACGATCGAGTAGGAGAGGCCTCCGATCAGGTCGTCCCGCTCCGCCCCCTTCTGCTGATGGTGAACCAGGTCGGATTCCATGAAGACCGTGCAGCGTTCGCCGAGGCGCACCGGTCGGTCCGAGCTCAGGGCCCGGTCGCCGAATTCCTCTTCTATCCTTATGTTGAGCTTCTCCGCCTGCTCCTCGAGGAAGGACCCGGTCCCAGCCGCGCAGACCTTGTTCATCTCGAAGTCCACGACCGCCCCGTTCTCCAGGCTGACGTACTTGGAGTCCTGGCCGCCGATCTCGAAGATGGTGTCCACCCTGGGGTCGATGTCCGCGGCACCCTTGGCCTGGCAGGTGATCTCGTTGCGCACTATGTCCGCACCGACGAAGTCCCCGGTCAGGTAGCGGCCCGATCCCGTGGTGCACACCCCACAAACCTCGGCGAAGTCCCCGATCTCGGCGCCCACGAGCCCCAAGCCCTCGCGCACCGCCTCGATCGGCCTGCCCGCGGTCATACGGTAGGTGCGGGCGAGAATTCGCTTGCCCTCGTCGATCGCCACGACGTTGGTGCTTATCGAACCCACGTCGATTCCCAGGTAGACCCTGACCTTCTTCATCCTATCGGCGGGCACGTACACCGACTTGCGGCACCTGTTCTTGTAGAGCCGCTCGGCCTCGAGCGTCAGCCTGTCCAGCCCCTCCGCTTCCCTTCCCGAGTGGTAGTTGATGTAGTCCTCGATCTTGTCCAGCGAGAGATCGGCCCCGAGCTCTTCGCCCTTGGCCACGGCCGTCAGGGCGGCCCCGATCGCCCCCATCGAGGCGAAGTACCGCGGTATGACCAGCTCGCCCTTGGTGAGCTCCAGGACCTCCTCGAAGGCCCTGACCATCCCCTTGTTGGCGGCAACCCCGCCCTGGAAGGAAATCGGCTTGGAGAACTGCTTGCCCTTGGCTATGGTGCTCTTGAAGTTGCGGGCCATGGCAAAGCACAGGCCGGCCACGATGTCGTAGTCCGGGGTGGCTCCCTGCTGCAGGTGGATCATGTCGCTCTTGGCGAACACGCTGCAGCGGCCCGCTATTCTCGGGGGGTGCTTGCTCTTGAGGGCCAGCTCGCCGAATTCCTCGATGGTGAGCTTGAGGCGGCTCGCCTGCTGATCTAGGAAAGAGCCCGTCCCGGCGGCGCAGATGGTGTTCATCGCGAAGTCTTTGATCACCGTGGCGGCGATCTTCTTGTCGTAATCCAGCAGGATCAGCTTGGAGTCCTCGCCGCCGACCTCGATCACCGTCCGCACCTCGGGGTGCAGCTTCTCCATCGCCTTGGCCTGGGAGATTATCTCGTTGACGAAGCGGCCTCCCAGCAGGCCGGCCAGAAGCTTCCCGCCCGAACCGGTGATTCCCATGGTCTTGATGGTGTCGGCAGGGTACCTCTTGAAGAGGCCCTCGAGCACGTCCCGGGACGTCTCCATCGGCAGGCCCTTGGTGCGAGTGTAGGTGTCCTCGAGAATCCCCCCGTCCAGGGACATAACCACGGTGTTGAGACTCACCGAACCGAGATCCAGGCCGAGCACGTACCTGCGCTCGGCTTGATCACGCTTTCGAGCCTCCGTTGTAATCTTGCGCATCGCCTCCGACATCGGCTGCTACCTCCTCACTATCGCCTGGATCCGGCCGTCACCGGTGAATACTGGTCCGAGTAAATCCGGTAGTCCAGCTCGGGGAAGATGTTGTCCCTGGCCTCGGTGCCGCTGAGCCATTCTATGTCAATCGAGCCCCGAGAGATGTCCTCGTGGAGCTTGGTGAACCTGCCCAGATGGTCCTTGGTGCGCTTGATCGCGTACTGGACCGCCGTCCCGGTCTTCATTATGAAGGCCCAGTCACTGCTCTGGGCCAGCAAGAGCTCGCGCGCCGCCTGCTTGAGGGCGCGCGCCTTGACCGGGTCTCCGCCGTCGCCGTCGTTGGCCAGCTCCACCATCCTGTCGGCCGCCCACTGAAGATGCCTGTAGATCCAGTCGTTGGACCCCTCCAGCCACACCTCGCAGTAACCCTTCCAGCCCCAGCTGGAGAGCGACGGCGTGGCCACCTGATTCTTGGGGAACTTCTCCAGATACTGCGACGGGGTAATGGCGCTGAAGACGCTCTGGTCATAGGCCACCTTCCTCATCAGGAAGTCAATCCACTGCGGGCCTTCGAACCACCAGTGGCCGAAGAGCTCCGCGTCGTAAGGTGCGACAATAATCGGCTCGCGCCCAAGGAAGCTGTAAAGATGGTTGACCTGCTGCTCCCGGTTGAACATGAAATTCGCGGCGTGCGTGGCCGCCTTCTCCCGCGCGACCTCGGGCTCGTAAAGCTGCTTCTCGGCGGTCCTGCCGGTTATCCTGTAGTACTTGATGCCGGTGTAGACCCGGGGGCCGCCCCCGTGCAGGTAGGGCTTGACGTAGTCGTAGTCGAGGTCGAAGCCCACGTCCCTGTAGAAATCGCGATAGTAGAAGTCGCCGGGGTAACCCTCCTGGGCGCTCCACACCTGTTTGGAGGACTCCATGTCGCGGGCGAACGCCGCCACTCCGGACGGGCACCAGATCGGCGCGAACACGCCGTAACGCGGTCTGGGACTGGCGTGCAGCACGCCGTGGGTGTCGGTGAAGAAAAACTTGATGCCGGACTCCCTCAGGAGCTCGTCGACCCCGGGCGCGTAGCCGCACTCCGGCAACCACATCCCGCGCGGCCGCTTGCCGAAGTTGCGCTGGTGATACTGGCAGGCGACTTCGATCTGGGCCCGAACCGCGTTCCTGTTGGTGGTCATCAGCGGAAGGAACCCGTGGGTGGCGCCGCAAGTGGTGATCTCCACGTGGCCGGTGTCCGCCAGGCGCCTGAAGACCGATACCAGGTCGCGGGAGTACTTCTCGGTGTATGTCTTGCGCGTGTTCTCGAAGAACCAGTAGTACATCAGCGCCAGCTTGTTCACCCGCGGGTCCCATCGGGTCCGTTCCACCTCCCGCGAGGCCAGCTCCGCGAGCTTGCCGAGCCGGGCCACGTAGCGCTCCTGCAGCATCCAATCATTCAAAAGCGAGACCAAAGGCGGGCTCATCGACACGGTTATCCCGTAGGGAACCCGGTCCTCTTCGAGCTTCTCGAGGACCTTCAATATCGGCATGTAAGTCTCTGTTATTGCCTCAAATAGCCAGTCTTCCTCCAGGAACTCCGGATACTCCGGATGTCTGACGAACGGAAGATGCGCGTGAAGCACAAGACAGAGATAGCCTTTAGCCTTCTTCATTCTTGATCCTGTCCCTCTGGATGCGCCTACTCTTCAGTCTTCTTGGCGACTATCGGGGTTATGGTCCGCTTCTCCATGCCGTCCTTGGATTCGGCCGTGGCCGGAATAACCTGCTCCCCGTCCGGCAGGGCGAACCTCACACTGAAGGTTCCGTCCGGATTCAAAGCAATCGGTCGTCCTTGCAATGTCACCTTGGCGTCAGGCTCGGTGGCTCCGTACACTATCAGTTCCGTCCCCAACCTGAACCAGAATCCTCGCGCCCGAGGAAGCCCGACGGGGCTCGAGATCCCCATGCTGCCCACCGCGCCCGATCCCATCTCGCCGCCCAGGGCTCGCTCCATCATCTCCTTCAGTTCCAGCGAGCTCGATCCCACGCTGAACCCCCCGGAGAGGGCGTAGACCTTGTCGAACTCCAAGTCGGGAATCATCCACTTCTCGTCCAGCACATCCGACGGGGCGTCCCGTGGGGTGGTGGCTATGTTGGAGCGGGCCAGCAGCACGAACCTGCCCGACCGAGACACCAGTCCGATCTCGACGCAGTACGACCGGTTGGGAACCCGGGTGTTTATGTACCAGTTGGTGGCTCCACCCTCCACCGGTATGTCCACCCAGGAGTTGGAGTTCTGCCCGTCGAATTCCACGCCGGTGACGTCGTGAACCCTGAGCACCGACCTGGCTTCGTACCACTCGTCCTTGAGGACACCCTTGGCCCGCAGCAGAGTCTCCCGCGAGATGTCCCAGTAGACGTGAACCCAGTAAGGGTCCCTGACCAGCAGAACGATCCGATCAGCCCCGTACGAGGCAGGCGGCTCGGGCGTGGAAGGGGCCGCTTCGGCAGCTCTGGGAGCCTTGACCCGCTTGGGCTCCTCAATCTTCGCTTCGTACTTGGCGCGCTGAACAACCGCCTGCTGCTCGCGCCAGCTTCTCCTCACCAGAGTCCTCTCTCGCACCGGCCCGGGCTGCTGCTTTGCCTGCCTGGTGATCGCCGGCCGGGCGGCCCTGGGTCTGGGCGAGACCTTCTTTGCGCCCGGTCCTACCTTGAGGATTGCTTTGACCAGGTCGGCCTTGGTCATGGCGGTGCGCCCCGGAATGCTCCGGTTGGCCGCAATCTCCAACAGGCCCTTCTTGGTCTTCTGAAGAAGATCCTTCTTCGTCACCACACTCCTCCGCCTGGCTTCTCCCCAGGCCGGCTGCGCC
>JBAQHK010000105.1:0-4060 GCA_049288275.1 bacterium
AGTGCGGGAGTACCAGTACGGCGACGACATCCGCACCATCGACTGGAACGTGACCGCGAGAAGCGGCTGGCTTCACGTCAAGAAGTACGTCGAGGAGCGCGAGCTCACGGTGCTGATTCTCTTCGACGCCAGCGGGTCCTTCGACTTCGGCACCTCGACCAGGCTCAAGCGCGAGCTGGCGGCCGAGGTGGGCGCGGTGCTCGCCTTCGCTGCGATACGAAACAACGACAAGGTGGGGCTTCTGGTCTTCACCGACCAGATCGAGAGTTTCGTCCCTCCCCGCAAGGGCTCCAAGCACGTGCTGCGGATAATCCGCGAAATCCTCCACTTCAGGCCGCGCTCGCGGGGAACCGACTTGGGTCTGGCCCTGGAGTACGCGATGCGGGTGATGAGGCGGCACAGCGTGATGTTCCTGATTTCGGACTTCAGGGACTCGGGTTACGGGAACGCCCTGAGAGTCGCCAACAAGAAGCACGATGTCGTGGGAATCACGGTCACCGACCCCAAGGAGACAGACATACCGGCGGTGGGCTTCATAGAGGTGGAAGACGGCGAGACCGGCAAGCGAGCGCTTCTGGACTTCCGCTCCGCCAGGGCCTCGGCTGACTTCCGGCACGTTGCGGGCGAGCTGGCTGAGGAGCGCCGCACGATCTTCTCCAAGGCCAAGGTGGACGAGATAGGCCTCAGGACCGACGAGGACTACGTGGAGCCCCTGGTGAGGTTCTTTCAGAAGAGAGAGCGTAGGCTCAAATGGCACTACTGACGTGGCATTGCCGTGCGGTCGCGGCGGCGCTCGTTGCGCTCGCGGCATTCAGCCTGCCGGCTGCGGCCGCCGAGCCGCCGACCGTCGAGGCCAGGGCGAGCGCCACGTCCATGGCCGTGGGAGACACCATCAGGCTCAACCTCAGGCTCGCCTGGAGGGAGGGAGTCCAGGTCAAACCGCCGGCCCTGCCCGACAAGATAGGCGACTT
This sequence comes from bacterium, assembly GCA_049288275.1. Taxonomy (GTDB): domain Bacteria; phylum Arandabacterota; class Arandabacteria; order Arandabacterales; family Arandabacteraceae; genus JBAQHK01. The sequence goes on from JBAQHK010000105.1 coordinate 972, forward strand.
TGTTGTGAAGGACATCTCCGAGGGCGCGCCCGTGGCCGTCGCCGATCTCGCCACCCGGGACGTGTCGGTGGTCCTGACCACCTTCGAAGTGGGCTACCGGACCATTCCCCCGATCCCGTTCGTCTGGGTCGGCCAGGACGGAACCGCCGGCAAGGTGGAGAGCCCGCCGGTGGAAATTGAGGTGAAGAGCATCCTGCCGGGGGATGCCGGCGATATCCGGGACATCAAGCGACCGCTCAAGGTTCCCAAGCGCTGGAAGGACATCATCCTGAGCTACGCGCTGGTGTTGGGTCTGGCGGCGGGCGCGGCGGCCAGCATCCTGATATCGGTCAAGCGCAGGGAAGACCTCGAGGCCGCGCTGGCAAGGGCCTGGCGCAGGCTCTCGGCCCCCGTGAGAAGATTGATCCTGAGGCTGCTCGCGCTCCTCAGGCTGAGGCGCCGCGATGCCGGGGTCTTCGATATCCGTGTGGACGAGCCCGGCCTTTCTGCGTCCGAGGCGGCTTTGAAGGAGATCGCTCGCATAGAGGCCCTGGGCCTGGCGCGGCGAGGGATGGTGGGGGAGCTCTACACCCTGATCTCCGAGACCCTGCGACGATACCTTGAACGCCGGTACGGCGTGCTGGCCATGGAATCGCCCACGTCGTTCACCATGGCCGCGCTGAGGGCGGCGGACCTCTCGGCCGACGCATTCGGCCTGGTGGAGAGCGTGCTCGGCGAAAGCGATCTGGTGAAGTTCGCAAAGTATATTCCGGACGAGGGCCCGGTGGCCTCCTTGATCGAGCGTGCGCGCGAGGTGGTTCGGCTGACAGCCGCGCCGCCAGCGACGGCCGTGTCGGAGCAACCGGCGCCGGAGCGAGGACAGGTGTAGCATGCGATTCGAACATCCCCTGGTTCTCTTCGCGCTTGCCCTGGTCCCCCTGCTCTACCGGTTCGGCTACAGGGAATCTTCCAAGCGCTACGCGGCGCTGGCTTACTCCGATCTGGCCCCGCTGCGCGGGCGGTTCAAGCTGAGAGGCGATTACCGCAAGTACCTGTTTGCCCTGAGGGTGACGGCGCTGGTTGTCATTGTGGTGGCGCTGGCCCGGCCGCAGCTCGAGCGCGGTTTCGAGACCGTCACGTCAGAGGGGATAGACATAATGCTCGGCCTGGACATCTCGGGCAGCATGCGCGCAGAGGACTTCCGGCCCGACGACCGGATCACTGTGGCCAAGCAGGTCGTGGCGGACTTCGTGTCCCGCAATGTCAACGATCGCATAGGCGTGGTGGCCTTCGCCGGCAGGAGCTTCACAAGGTGCCCGCTCACGCTCGATCACGAAGTCCTGAAGTCCCTGGTGGAGACCATAGACATCGGCATGATAGAGGACGGAACCGCCATCGGACTCGCCCTGGCCAACTGCGTGGCGAGACTCGAGGGGTCGGATGCCAAGAGCAAGATCATCATACTCCTCACGGACGGCATCAACAACCGCGGCGAGATCGATCCGCTGACCGGGGCGTCGCTCGCGAAGGCGGCCGGCATAAGGGTCTACACCGTGGGTGTGGGCAAGCAGGGAGGAGCGCCGGTGCCGGTGTTCACTCCCGACGGTCGCAAGGTCTACGCCCGCAATCCGGACGGCAGTCCCTACCTTGCGGAGCCGGACGAACCGACCTTGAAGCAGATTGCCGCTCTGACCGACGGCACTTACTACAGGGCCACCGATGAAACCGCCCTGGACGAGATCTACCGCAGGATCCTGGAAATGGAGAGGAGCGCCTTTGAGGTGAAGTACTTCAAGGTGCGCAAGGAAGTGGTGAAGTACGTGCTGCCGGTCGGCATACTCGCGCTCCTGGTCGAGGCGCTGCTGGCCAGCACGGTCTGGCGGCGGATTCCTTAAGGAGGAAGAGTGGAGATCGGCAACCCAACGGCGCTGTACTTCATTTGGGCCGCGGTGGCGGCGGCCCTGCTGTATGCGCTCGAGCTGGCCTGGGCCCGCAGGGCGCTCGGGGGCCTGGTCTCGGCCGGAGTGCTGCCCAAGGTGATCAAGGGCTATTCGCGGCCCAGGAAGGCCATCAAGCGCGGCCTGGTGGTAGCTGCCCTGGTGCTGCTTGTGCTGTCGTGGGCGGCGCCCCGGGTGGGCAAGGGCATGAAGATGGTCAAGCGGCAGGGCGCCGACGTGGTGATAGCTCTGGATCTGTCCTCGAGTATGCTTGCCGAGGACGTCAAGCCGAACAGATTGACGGCCGCCAAGCGGGCCGCCGAGACCCTGGTCTCGCGTCTGGGCGCCAACAGGGTGGCGTTGGTGGGCTTCGCCGACGCGGCCTTCATCTACTGCCCGCTCACCCTCGACGCATCGGCGGTGCTGATGTTCCTGGACTACCTGAGTCCGGACGTGATCGTCGATCAGGGCACCGACCTCGCCGACGCGCTCGCCAAGTCCCTGGATGCGCTCAAGAGCAGCAGCGGCAAGGGCAAGGCGGTCCTTCTGGTCACCGACGGGGAAGACCACGGGCCCGGTCTCGATGAGGTTCGGCGGCTGGCGGCGGACCAGGGCGTGCGCGTGTACACCCTGGGTGTGGGCACCGAACGGGGCGAGCCCGTACCTGTGTTCGACGCCAAGGGCGCGGTCGCCGGGTACAAGCGCGACAAGGGCGACAACGTGGTTGTGTCCAAACTCAACACATCGGTCCTGGCCGAGCTGGCGCGCTCGACGGGCGGCGAGCACCTGGTGCTGGGTCCGGGCCAGGCCGAGATCTCGAGGCTGGCCGCGGATGTCCAGGGCCTCGAGAAGGGAGTGCTCGAGCAGCGGGCCTTCGAGCATTACATTGAGCTGTTTCAGATCCCGTTGAGCCTGGCGCTCGCCCTGCTGGTGGGCGAGAGCCTCTTGGCCGAAAAGAGGAAGAGTGCCTAAGACGAGAAACGCGGTGGCCGCAGCGGCGGGTGTTGCTCTGGTCTGGGGCGCGATCGCTCTTGCCATCGCGCCTGACCGGGCGGGGGCCGTCACGCTGACCGACAAGCTCCACTCCAGGATCCAGAAGGGCAACAAGCTCTACGACAAGGGGGAGCACGACAAGGCCCTCGAGGCATACCGCGAGGCCCAGCGGGCGGACTC
>JBAQHK010000106.1:0-1675 GCA_049288275.1 bacterium
CGCCTGGCTCGCCTCAACGGGGACTTCGAGGGCAAGAGGCGCATACTTGGCCTACTGGTGAATAAGGTCGTGGTACAGGGCAAGAGTGTGCGAATCATGGGCATTATTCCGGGGAGCTCTGCTGATACTGAGGCCCAGGGGAACTCTGGTGCTATTGCGTCCACGACACACTGGTGTCATGAACGCAATACAGCCTCCTTTGAGTTCGAACTGGAGGCGACGCTCCCATGATATACCCCACCCTGCATTCCCCCACATCTCCCCTAAACCCCATGGCCAGCATCGGCCCCCGGTCTATTGTCCAGTACCAGCTATCTATTTGTCTGCGCGACTCTTGACCCCGATGTTGGACCGGACTCAGACGCATTTGGCCAACCTCTCTGGGTCGTTGGTTTTGGTCCAGCCGGCTAGGTAGCAGGCCGGCGTCAACTGCCCCAAGCTGCCGTGGGGTCGAACCTTATTGTACTCCTCCTTCCACGAGTTCAGCACGGCAGATGCTTCCCTGAGATCCAAGAAGTAACGTTGAGATAAGCACTCACGCCTCACCAGCCCGTTGAAGGCCTCGTTGCGGGCATTATCCCCCGGCTTGCCCGGACGGCTGAATGAGAGCCCTACCCGGTTCCAGTACGCCCAATGGTCCAGAGCCATAGACGTGAACTCGGTCCCTTGATCGCATTGGATCGTGCGGGGCTTACCGTGGCGAGCGACTAGGTCGCTCAGCACCATGGCCACATCCTCTCCACGGAAACTCCCCCTAACCTCCAGTGCTAGGCATTCCCTGGTAAACATGTCGATCACCGTCAGCACCCGCACCGAGCGCCCATCAAAGAGCATGTCGTGCATGAAGTCCATCGCCCACCGCTCGTTCGGCATCGCCACCACCGGCTTCTCCTGCCGCGCTACGGCGGATCGCCGCCGCTTCGGCCTCTTCCTCTTAAGTCCCAGCCCTTCATCCACGTATAACCGGCACACCCGCTTGGCGTTGATCGGCCAGCCCTCGCGCCGCAGCAACACATGCAGCCGCCGGTAGCCGTAACTGATCCTCACCCCGGCCATCTCCCGCATCCGCCTCCTAAGTGCTTCCTGTGACGGCCGCCGAGACCGATACACGATGCTCGACCTGGCAAACCCACTCGCCCGACAGGCCCGCCGAACCGACACCCGGTATGCCGCCCGGGCCCACTCGACCCAAATCCGCCGCTCCCGGGGCCTTAGAACTTTTTTTTTAGAGACTCCTGCAGAATGTGCTTGTCCAGCGTCAGATCAGCCACCAACTGCTTGAGCTTCTTGTTCTCCTCCCGCAACTGCCGCAACTCCCTGATCTCTGGCGTCCCCAGGCTCCCGTACTTCTTCTTCCACCGGTAGAAGGTCGCCTCCGTGACCTGGAGCGACCGGCAGATCTCGGCTACAGGGGTGCCCGCCTCCACCTGCCGTAGGGCCATGGTGATCTGCTCTGGGGTGAATCTGCTCCTCTTCATCGATGGGTCCTCCGGGCCTCTGCCTGAGGCCGCTGGTTGGACCCAGAAGATTAGCATAAACGCGAGTCAGCGTGGTCTAAGAATCGGGTATCAGAGCCGACGTGGGCATGCCGCTCCCTTAACATGAGGATCAGGGACCCCGCAATGAGTCCGCCAGCCAACACCTGAATGGGAGTGGGGGATTCGCCAAGCACAGT
>JBAQHK010000107.1:0-3513 GCA_049288275.1 bacterium
CCAGGGTCAATCGGCAGGCTCCTGGCGTAGGCCCGGAGATCTTCGAGATCCCCCGGGAAGGCGTCGATCTCCCGGCGCAGGCACTCGGTGGAGCTAATGAGCCCCTGCTTCCACTCCCCAACCGCCCTCGTGGCGTCCGGGCCGGCAAACCTCGAGAAGAAGGTATTGGATATGTCGACCTGGGATATCGTCCCGTCGAAGTCTATGAAGAGCGCCGCCTTCGCCATCACTTGGCCGGTGCCGCCTCGGCCGCACGCGGTTGCTCCGCCGCGACCCGGAAGAGGCCCGAAAGGTCGTCGGCCTTCCTCAGCAAGTCCGCGGTCTGCCTGAGCTGGGTATCGCCCTCGATGGATATGGCGTATGCCGCGTCATCGCCCCAGATCTTGCGCGCTATCTCGGAGCGCAGCATTATCCCGACGAAGTCCCGGCCTTCCTCAAACTCGGCTTCGGTGTACTGGAAGCCCTTGGTCTGGATGAACTGCTCGAACTCCTTCAAGAGGGCCGCCTCGTTGCGAAGATCCAGGTCCTCGACGTCCTTGCGGCTCGCGACATAGTGCACCGCGAACTCGAACACCAGGCCCTGCCGCGCGAGGCCGCCGGCTATCCTGGGGATGTCCTCCTGCTTCATCTCGACGTCGGGTCGGATGCCGCCGCCGCCGTAGACCACTCTGCCGCCCGAGGTGTAGTAGGCCGTGCCCGAGTCCGCCTTGGCGCCCTCCGGCAGCATGATGGCGCTCTCCTCGTCTTCCCCTTCGTCCTTGTTGATGCACCTGCCGCTCGGGGTGTAGTACTTGGATGTGGTCAGTTTGAGCGCGCCCTCTCCCGGCAACCGTATCACGCTCTGAACCGTGCCCTTACCGAAGGTGGATGAGCCCACCACGATGCCGCGGTCGAGGTCCTGCACCGCGCCCGCCACGATCTCGGAGGCGCTGGCGCTGGTATTGTCCACAAGCACCGCCATCGGATAGTCGCCGCCCAGGGAGCGCGAGCCGGCCTTGTACTCGCGGTTCTGCTCGGCACGCCGGCCCTTGGTGGAGACCACGGTCTCTCCGGGCTTCACAAATCCCTCGCTGACCTCTATGGCCTCGGTCAGGAGCCCGCCGGGATTGCGCCTCAGGTCGAGGATCAGCTTCTGCATGCCCTGCATTTCGAGCTTGCTCAGGGCCTGCCTGAGTTCGTCGCCGGTGTCCTCGGAGAACTGCGCCACCCGGATGTAGCCCACGTTGCCGTCCAGGAGCGTCGCAAACGGGACGCTCTTTATCTTGATCACGTCCCGGGTGATGACGTAGTCATTGAGCTCTGCCTCACCCTCGCGCTGGATGGTGATGGTGATCTGCGTGCCCTTGGGGCCCCTGAGCTTCTCGATCGCCCCGTTCATGCTGATGCCGCGAGTGGATTCCCCTTCAATCTTGACGATCCGGTCGCCGCCCCGGATTCCCGCGCGGTGCGCCGGTGTGCCCTCGATTGGCGCGATCACGGTCAACCAGTCGTTCCTTATGTCGATCTCGATACCCAAGCCGCCGAAGCTGCCGTGAGTGCTTATCATCAGGTCGTCGTACTGCTTCTTGGTGAGGTAGTTGCTGTGCGGGTCGAGCGTGTCCAACATTCCCCGGATGGCGCCCTGTATGAGCTTGTCCATGTCCACCCGGTCGACGTACTCGTCCCTTATCCGGGTGAGGACGTCGTTAAACAGGCGAAGGCTGTCGTACACGTTGGAGGCGCGCGCGATCACTATGCTGGTCGCGCACACAGCCACTATCACCGCAGCGATTACGAGCGTCTTCGAAGGCTTGAACTTCATGTTGAGTCTCATGATCTCGATCGACCTCATCTCAGGGAAGAAAGCCAGCTTTCGACGGTTCCGCGTATTCTCACATGAATATCATCAATTGTGCCCGAAGCATCAACTACCTTTATTCTAGAGGGGTCGCACCTGGCGATTTCCAGGTAGCCCTGCCTCACGCGCTCGTGGAAGTCGAGGGTCTCCGACTCGATGCGGTCCGGGCTCCTGCCCAGCCTCTTCAAGCCCACCTCCACGGGGAGATCGAGGACGAGCGTGAGATCGGGCACCAGGCCGCTCGTGGCCACCAGGTTGAGCTCTGCCACCATCTCGATCCCCAGCCCCCGCGCGTTGCCCTGGTAGGCGGTCGAGGCGTCGAAGAACCTGTCACACAGCACCCATCTTCCGGCCTCGAGCGCCGGGCGGATCACCTCCGCCACGTGCTGAGTTCTACTCGCTTCGTAGAGGAAAAGTTCCGCCAGGGGCACCATCTTGAGGTTCCGGGGATCGAGCAGGATTTCCCTGATCTTCTCGGCTATGGGCGAGCCCCCCGGCTCCCGGGTGACCACGACATCGTAGCCCCTGCCCGCGAGGAAGTCCCGCAAGAGCGCCGCCTGGGTGCTCTTGCCGCTACCCTCGATGCCTTCCAAGGTTATGAACCGACCTCTGGCCATTTCCACCCCTTCCGCTTGCGATCTTAACCGGAGAAGACGGGGGACACAATACCGATTTGCCGGCGCTGAGGGATGGCCGATTGCTGTGAGGGAATTCGGTCTCTCGGGCGGAGGGATTATCCCAGCGACGTATCACACCGCGGCAGCGCCTATGTTGGCGGATTGCCCGAAGCGAATATCAGTTCTCTGAGCGAAGGGCTTCCGCCAACGAGGCGCGAGGCCCAGCTCCGCCGGCTTACCTCTTGCTCTTCCGGGTGCGCTTGGGCCTGGCCGGCGCAGCAGGCTTCGCCGCCTTGGCCACGCCCGCCGACTTGCCGCGCTTGCACTCGACTATGTAGTCCTCGACCGCCTGCCGCGCCTGCTCGTCGGTGAACTGCTTGGGCGGCGACTTCATGAAGTAGGAGCTCGGCGCAATCATGGCCCCGGATCTGCCGGAATCCAGCGCCAGCTTGCAGCACCTTATGGCATCTATCATCACGCCGGCCGAGTTGGGGGAGTCCCAGACCTCGAGCTTGAGCTCGACGTTGAGAGGCACGTCTCCGAAGGTCCTGCCCTCGAGCCTGATGTAGGCCCACTTGCGGTCGCTGAGCCAGGCGACGTAGTCGCTGGGCCCGATGTGGACGTTGTCCGCGCCTATGTCGTAATCCAGCTGCGATGTCACGGCGCAGGTCTTGGAGATCTTCTTGGACTCGAGCCGCGTCCGCTCGAGCATATTGTAGAAGTCGGTGTTGCCGCCAACGTTGAGCTGGCTGGTGCGCTCCAGCCTCACCCCGCGGTCCCTGAAGAGGCGCGTCATCACCCGGTGCACTATCGTCGCGCCGACCTGGCTCTTGATGTCGTCGCCGATGACCGGCAGGCCCCGCTTGGCGAAGCGGTTCTGCCAGTATTCCTCGCGGGCTATGAAGACCGGGATGCCGTTGACGAAGCCGCAGCCGGCCTCGAGGATCTGCTCGACGTACCACTTGGTGGCTTCCTCGCTGCCCACCGGCAGGAAGTTCACTACCACGTCGGTGCCGGTGTCCTTCAAGAGTCTCACGATGTCGTCGGTCTTGCCGGGGG
>JBAQHK010000108.1:0-21163 GCA_049288275.1 bacterium
CGCGCGCTGCCGCTCTTGAGATACTCTCAGATCGATCGCATATCGGTGGTGGCCTGCTTCGCGCTTGCCGCCCTCGGCGCCAAGAGCCTTGCCCTCTTCCGGTCCTGCGAGGACGGACGGCTGCGCCGCCGCTTCCTTGTCGGGGCCGCGATCGCGGCTGCGCTGGTAGTTGCGGGATCGTTCGTGCTGCTGGCGCGCACCGATGAGGTGGTAACCGGCCTGGCGGGAGGGAGTCTCGGCTCGGCAGTCCAGAGACTTCCCGCCCAGGGCACCGCGATGCTTCGGCAGTGGGCCGGCGCCGAGCCCGGCGCCGCAACCGGTCCCGGCTCGGTCCCCGGCGCCTGGCTGGAATATCAGCGGGACCAGGTGGCGCTGGGGCTGGCCTTCGCGCTGGCCTCAATCGCGCTTGTGGTTTGGATCGGCGCCTTGGGCCAGCGGAAGCTGCGCCGCCTGGCTGTGGGGATGCTGGTGGGCTCGGTGCTCCTGGATCTTGGGCTTGCCGCAAGGTCCTACTATGTGAGCCAGGCCGGCCCGGCCCTCTATGAGACCGCGGGCATCAGGGCTCTGCGCGGCATGGCCGGCGACCGCGGCCAGTGGCGGGTGGCGAGCGAAGGGCGGTCCTCCGCGATTCTTCCGCCCAACACCAACCTGATCTTCGGCCTTCAATCCCTGGCGGGGCGCTCCACAATCATGCCTCGCGCCAACGGCTATCTGCTGGGCGCCGGCCTTGAGATGGGAGCCCTGGAGGCCGGGGAAGAGGTGCCGACGGTCCGCGCCGGCTCGGACCTCGCGGCCTTCATGGGCGCCAGGTACGTGCTTGCCGCCGCTCGGCGCCCCGACACCGATCGGCTGAGGTTGGTCTACGACGGCGATCTGGTAATATACGAGGACACTGCGGCCCTCGGTAGGGCCGTCGTGGTGGACAGGTCCGTCGGCCGGAGCAGCGGTGGGGGGGCGGGCCCGGGTCGCGATGGCCGAGCCGGCGCGGGCGTGCTCAGGTTGGCGCGGATCGTGCCCGAGGTCTCCACGGTGGTATGCGGCCGGGCGGAAGTCGTCGGTTACCGGCCTGAAGAGATCGCGATCGAAGTTACCGCCGACCGCGACTGCTACCTGCTGGTCCAGGACTCCCATTATCCCGGCTGGAAGGTGCGGGTTGACGGACTGGACGGCCAGGTGCTGATGACCGACCTGGGCACGCGCGCCGTCGAGGTGCCCGCCGGCCGGCACATCGTGGTCATGAGATTCGCCCCGGCGAGCCTCACCTTCGGGCTGGTCGCGAGCGCGGTCGGCATTGTGCTGGGAGTGATCTATGCCACAAGGCGGAAGAAACCAGCCGGAGTCTGATCGGTCCCGGCAAACTCAGGGTGGCCCGCGTAGAGACCGGATCTGTTTCCTTGTCATCTTCGCCGTCGCGGCGGCGCTTCGGCTGACCTACACCTTGACTTCACGGCACAGCCCCTTCTTCGGCCATCTCGACCTGGACACCAAGTTCTACGATGCCTGGGCTCGCCGGCTCGCTGCGGGCGACTGGGTGGGTGGCGAGGTCTTTTTCATGGGGCCTCTTTATCCCTACTTCCTGGGTCTTGTCTACAAGATCTTCGGCCCGAGCATACTGGCCGCCAAACTGGTTCAAAGCCTGGTGGGGTCTCTCTCGGCGGGCGTGATCTATCTCCTGGGCAAGGAGTGCTTCGGGAGCGTTGTGGGAATCCTGGCGGGGCTCCTGGCCGCCCTCTACGTGCCCTTCATCTTCACCGACACCCTGCTGCTCTTCCCCGTGCTTGCGACTCTCCTGAACGCCCTGATGCTCTACTGGCTCTGCCGGGCTTCGGCCAGGCCGAGCGCGCCGGCCTTCTTCGCCGGCGGTGTCTTTGCCGGGCTTTCGGCCGCCGGGAACGCCAGCGTGCTGGCCTTCATGCCCCTTGCGGTGGGCTACATCATGCTCGCCCGCAAGTGGCCGCCGGCCTCAAGTTTCCGCAAGGCTCTGGTCTTCGCAATCGGTGTGGCGGTGGTGGTGCTGCCCATAATGGTACGCAACTACGCGGTCGGGCGCGACGTGGTGCCCCTCACGTCCAATGCCGGCTTGAACTTCTACATAGGCAACAGCCCGGCGGCCACCGGCGCATACGTCAAGCCGGAGGGCCTGGACATCTACACCGACCCGGCGGGCCAGGCCATGGCCGAGCGCGCGCTCGGCAGGCAGCTCAAGCCCTCCCAAGTCTCGGCGTGGTGGTGGTCGAGGGCCGCCGCCTACATCGACCAGCATCCGGGGCCGTTCGCGCGCAACATGCTGAGGAAGCTGTTCTTCTTCTGGTCGGTCTACGAGATACCGCAGATCGAGCATCTGCCCTTTGAGAGGCAGTACTCGTGGGTCTTGAAGATCCCGACGCCGTCGTTTGGCATGATATGCCCCCTGGGCATCCTGGGCGCGGCGCTCGCCCTTCGCCGGCGCAAGGAAGCCTGGCTGGGCCTGCTCTTCATGCTGGCCTACTCCGCCAGCATCATCGCCTTCTTCGTGGTCGCGCGTTACAGGCTCCCGATGGTGCCGGCTCTCTTGGTCTTCGCGGCCTACTTCATTGTCTGGCTGGCCTCGCAGGCGGCCAAGGGCAGGTGGAAGCGGGTCGCATGGGCGGGAGTCGCCTTCGTCTGCCTCTACATCGCGGTCCACGTCAACTTCTACCGCATCCATCCCCTGAACGGTTTCGCTCAGTCCTACTACAGGCTCGGCGTGATCTACGAGGGCAGGGGGGACCAGGTGCTGGCTCTGGAGAGCTACCGCAGGGCCCTGGACCTCGACGACTCCATAGTGCCGGCGCGCGTCAATCTGGGAATCCTGCTCTCGCGCCGGGGAGAGTTCGACCAGGGCGGAGCCGAGCTGGCCGAAGCCGTCCGGCGCGATTCCACTTACGACAAGGCCCTCTACAACCTCGGTCTTGTCTACACCGAGTGGGGCAAGAACGACTCCGCGCTGGTGATGTTCGACAGGGCCCTGGCCGTGAATCCGTCCTACGGTCTGGCCAGGCTGGCGAAAGCCGGCGCTCACTACGAGCTTGCCGACCTGGAAACCTCGGAGCGGATCCTGGTCGACCTGGCGGCTGATCGCTCCCTGCCGGACGCGTCCCGCGGCCAGGCGACCCATCTGCTCGCGCTCATTCCCGAGCGAAGGGCGTGGCTCGCGCCGAGGACGGGCGGTCGCCAACGCGAGTCGGATCGGCTGCTCTTGAGGGGCGACAACTTCGCCTCGCTGGGCCTCACCGCAAGGGCGCTCGAAGCCTATCTCGAGGCCGTCGAGACGGACTCTCTCTCAGCGGCAGCGCACCTGGGGGCAGGCAACGTCTATCTGAACGCAGGAGACCTCACGCGGGCTCTGGGCCACTTCAGGCTTGCCGGGCGCGCGGCTCCCCGCATGAAGGGAGTCCACCTGGGTCTGGGAGCGATCGCGTATCGTGGCGGCGACTTCGTCGCGGCGGCACGTGAATTCGAAGAGGAGCTGGAGATTGATCCGGCTTCGTCCCAGGCGCACGTGAGCCTGGCGATGTGCTACGAGACCAAGCTCGGCAACTTAGCTGCTGCGGTGAAGCACCTGAGGCGCTATATTGAGCTTACGGGCGGAACCCAGGAGCTCAAGAATCACTTGGGCGAATTGGAGGCCATGATTGGTGAAAAGCCGTAACTGCCGCTGCCGGTTGCCGCGCCGAGCCGCACTGTCGGGGCCGAGCCTGTCGCTGCTGGTTCTCGCGGCGGCCATCATTGCCGCAGGCCCGGGCTGTTCTCCCAAACCCACGCCGCCGGCCAGGGTGATCTTCCTGGGGATCGACGCCGTTGACTATCACATCCTCGGCTCCTTGATGGACCAGGGCCGACTGCCCAACTTCTCGCGCCTGGCCTCAGAGGGGGCGACCGGATTGCTCAACACCCTGCAGCCCTTGCAGAAATCCCCGATCATCTGGACCTCGATCGCGACCGGCATGATTCCCGACAAGCACGGCATCGGGGGCTTCGTGGCCCGCACCGCCCGCGGTGATTCGGTGCCCTATACCGGCAACGTCAGGCGGGTCAAGGCCCTGTGGGACATTCTGGGTGAGAAGGGGATGACGGTGGGTGTTGTGGGGTGGCTGGTTACCTGGCCCGCAGCCAAGGTCAACGGCTACCTGGTGAGCGACTACATCCAGTATGAGACCGAGCGAGGGATAAAGCTCGACAGGCAGACCTATCCCGAGGACCTGTTCGCGGAGATCGAAGGACTGAGGCTTACCGAGGCCTCGGTCAGCGACCAGGCCATCGCCTCCCTCTATCCGGTCGACGCGCCCGCGGACGAACTCAGCCCCGACGACTGGCACAAGGGCTACGTGAAGATGATCTACGCGACTGACGAAACCTTCAGACGGATCGCGCTCCACCTCGACAAGAAGGGCGTCGGTTTCCTCGCGGTCTACTTCAACGGCATAGACTCGGCATGCCACGCCTTCTGGGACTACAGATCCCAGCCCGAGCATCCGCTCGCCGGGGTGATTGACGACTACTACGTCTGGATCGACGGCGTCCTCGGCGAGTTCATGCGCCTCGCGGACCGCGAGACCATGCTTGTGGTGTGCTCGGATCACGGCTTCACCGGACCGGGCCGGACCGCCGACGGCGCGCTGCTGCTGGGGATCTACATGCACGGCAACGATGGATACATAGGCCTGGCGGGCAAGAATATCCGCAAAGGGGCGCATCTTCCTGAGTGCGACGTGCTGGACGTCGCCCCGACCGTGCTCTACGCCCTGGGCCATCCCGTCGCCGGGGACATGGACGGCAGCGTGCTCGTGGACGGCTTCACCGCCGACTGCCTCAAGTTCAGGCCGGTGTCCTTCGTCCCCACCTATGAGACCGGCCGAAGGCCCGACGAGGAACCCCTGAGCTCGCCCGTGGACGACAAGGTCAAGGCCAAGATGAAGGCTCTGGGCTACATCCAGTAAGAGCCGGTCAGGGCGGCCCGGGCTCGCCCCGGCCTTGACCGGCGGCCGGCCCTGCGGACGCTGCTCCGAGGAGCGCCGACGTTACTCCGCGCGCAGGCCGTAGAGGGTCATGCGATTGGCCGATTGCACCGGCGCCAGGCAGGTCTCGGTGAATTCCCTCAGGCGCGCGACGTCCTCTCGCGGGTAGCCCCTCGAGAAGTACTCGCCCAACCAATCGTTCACCAGGACGTACTTGAACCCCATGCCGGCGATCTTGCGGCCCAGCTCGCGGCCGTCTCCAGAGGCTGCCGCCAGCCGCATCACTCGTGAGGCCTCGAAGAAGCTGTCGGCGAAGTAGGGATTGTCCAGATAGTAGCCGCGGTTTTCCCACACCATGAAGATCGGCTCGCGCCTGGGCAGCCTCTTGTGGATTTCGGCGAAGATCGCGGCGGACTGCACGTTGCGCTCGACATACTGCCGGCTTTCCTCGAGCCCGAGGACCACGGGGAGCCTGTCGCCCGCTCCCGACGCTAACGGTCTTCCGTGCTGGTCCGGCACCGCCAGGGAGGCGAGGGCGGCGATGGCTGCCACAACTGCGATCGCGCCCGTGCCGCGCTTGCCGATCCGATCGGCCAGGGCGCCGAGTCCCACGGCTGCCAGCACGGCCACCAGCGCCAGGCAGGGCATCAGGAATCGCGCCTGCTGCGAGGTGACCGCCCAGAAGATGAAGGTGCCGAGTACCATCGCCCCAAGCGCCGCGGTCTCCCGCGTCCTCCTCAAGAGCGCCAGCGGCAGCAGCATCAGCCAGACCGGCGTGATGGTGCCGTCGAAGAATCTGTAGGCGGCCTCGGGCCTCCCCCTCAGGCCCAGGTTAAACGGCAGCAGCAGCCAGTCCGCCGGGCCGTGGCCGGGGCCCATGGCCCTCTGCCAGGCCACCAGCTGAGTCTCCTGGGCGCTGTCCCAGTTGGCGCCGCCGAAGGTCCCGTGGAAGAGAGGATAGAGGGGGTTGCCGACAACGATCTCGTTCTTCACAATCCACGGGGCAAGAACCGCCGCCGCCACCAGGCACGCCACAAGGACAAGCCGGATGGCGGGCCGCCTGGTGAAGGCGAGAAGAGGCAGCGCCGCGAGCGCGAGGCAGGGAGCGGCCGCGGTGTACTTGATGCCGAGCATGAAGCCGGCGACCAGCCCCACCGATGCGGCCAGGCCGCGCGTGGCGCCGGTTCTCGCGGCCTCGACGAGGAGCGCGACCGCGGCCAGGGTGAAGAAGGCGAGCAGGACATCGACGTTCGCGACGGTGCGGTGATCCAGCACGAGCGGCTGCACCAGGAAGAGACAAGCCGACACCAGCGCGGGCTTTCGCGCGACCAGCATCCGAGCCGCCCCGTAGACCGCCAGAGCCGCGCCGATGACGGCCGCGAAGTACAGCAGCTTGGCCCCGGTCTCACCGGTCAGGCAGTAGAAGAAGGCGTAGAGCGTCTCGCCGTAGTGCGGCATGTTGGCGTATACATCATAGGGGAGGCGCTCCAGCCCGGAGTGAGCCGCGTAGATCTTGGGGATGTTGAGATGGTAGACCATGGCGTCGTTGGACGTAAGAGGCGCGAGGCAGTTGACCAGGAGAACCAGCGTTCCCAGGCCGGCCACCGCTACCAGCGCCGCCTCGCCCGCGTCCATGTCGCGTGGCCTTTGCAGGGCGCGCGCCCATCTCGCCACATGGCCCACCTGCCTGTAAGAGAGAGCGCCCAGCAGTCCGAGCAGAATCCAGGCCGCCGCCGGCTTCAAGAGGCCCGCCGCAGCGAGGCCGAAAGCGGAGATGCCGAGCAGGGCAAGCCCCACTGCCGATCGCGTGACCAGCAGGCCCAGGCCAAGCGTAGCGGCGGGGCGGACCCTCAACCCAAGCGCTGCGACTACCACGATCGCCGCCAGCACCCCGACCGCCGAGAGAAGGTAGTCGCCAAGAGGCTGGTACCTCACCAGGCCCCTGAACTGGAAGAACCCGAACAGGAGGGCCGTGACCACTGCCCATCCCAGCGCGACTGCGCCGATCGGTTTGACCTTCATGCGAAACCCTCTCACGCCCAAGCGATTGTAAGCATGCTACGCTCCGGCGGGCCGCACTTTCAAGGCCAAAAATGGCTTGACACCACATTTCGGCTTTCTTATAGTGAATCGGTTTTGGTGCATCGCTCACAGACTTTCCTTTAGGACTGACAGCGCTGGAGGTCTTTGTCTTGGGGGCCACCCGTAATATCTTAATCATACTCCTGGTGCTCGGGTTTGCGGTTCTGTTCCTGGCCGGCTGCGGCGACGAAAACGGGACCGGGCCTGTGTGCGTTAACTGCGAGTATTGGGAGAAGGCCTTCTCGGGAGCGGGGCGGTTTCCCGCGGCCCATCCCGAGAATCCTCGCCTGATTGCCTACTCATCGCAGGACGTCGACTCGCTCTGCACCGCAACGGGCTACAGCCACATCTGGATCGCCGAGCTCTCCGAGTTTGAGGGCGTGCTGCCTGAGCGGTGGCAGATAACCTGCGACCCGTGGAACGACTACAAGCCGGTCTGGTCGCCCGACGGCAAGGCGCTGGCTTTCGAGCGGCGCTTCGGCAGCGGCCTCTCTGAGGTCTACACCGTGGACGTCTCCAGCCCGGCCTATCCTGGCGATCCTGTGGAGGTCACCGATCGCTCGTCGATGCCGGAGGCCAACTACAGCCCCGCCTGGATGGTGGTCGGGGCGGACACGCTGCTGGCCTTCTCGAATTCGTCATCGGGCGGCAACGACTATGACATCTTGAGCTATGCCTATCCGCTGCTCGATCGGCTGGATACCTTGACCCTGGACCCCTCGGACTTCGCGTTCGCGGAGAATCCTCAAGATCCGAACGGCGAGCCTCTGGAGGGCGGGGCGCTGGCGGCGGTCTTCAAGGACCAGCAGGTCTGCGGAAACGGCACCGCTCTCGTGGCCTTTGTTTCCCCCGAGCGGGTGAGTGTGTGTGACATCAGAGTGGTCGCTCGCACCGAGGAGACCGCCCCCGAGACGTCGGCCGCGGCGGCGATCTCAGTCAACGGCAAGGTATCCACAAGATTGACCCCTTATACTTTCCGGTACAGGCCCGCCGGTGATGCGGTAGTGGAGGTTGTGGGTTCGGCGGCGGGTTACTGCAGCGGCGATACCGTCCGCTTCGTCCCTCAGCCCGACAGCCTCAACACGGTCACTCTTGACTTCCAGTATTTCCACGGGACGGTGGGCTTCACGTCCGATCCCGGAGTCAAGGTGATCTATTTCGACGGTCGCAGGCTCGAAGGCATCCGCACGCCGCCCGATACCACCACGTATGTCTATGTCAACTGCGTGCTGGCCGGCCATCATACTGCCTACGCCTTCAACATCTACCCTGAGGTTCAGTGCAGCCCGGAGATCGGGGTCGAGGTGGCCGCCGGGGAGACCACCCTTGTGACGCTGCGCTGCTCGGGCGGCCTTGAAAGCCCGGGCATGGGGCCGGCAGCGGAAGCCCGCCCGGCGCCCCTGGGGGCCCCGTCCAGACCGGCTCTTGCCAGCAGGGTCGCCGAGCCCTACGGGCTGTGGCTGATGGAGTTCGATCCCGCAATGGCCGCGGCCGATCAGAAGCTCTACCGGGTCGCAGCAAGCGCGACACCGATCAGCGAACCTGCGCTCAGTCCCGACGGCCGGTACCTGGCCTACATCGCGGGGCTGGAGGCGTCGCGGCAGATAGTGGTCGCGGACGTGGCGGACCTGCTTCAGGGCACCGGCCCGGCCAGGACCATGGTGATAGGCATGCCCGGCGACAGCGGTGATCTGGAATGCTGGCGGATACCGGAGCGGGTTGCCTGGATGCCCGCCTCCGCCGGACTCAAGATCGTGGCTTCGATTTCAAAGTGCGGAACTGCCGAGATACCAGTCGATTACGAGATCTGGATCGCGGACGTCTCCGCGTTCGTGGAGTAGAGGCGCGCCCAACGCCTTCCACAAAGCGTCTTGACACCTCGGCCTCTCCTTTGGTATAATCTAGCGGGTAGTAGGGTGATTGCGTCAATCGTACACCTGTGATTGCAGCGATCTTCGCTGAGGGAAGGGGGGTGAGACGAGACCACATTGTTGTAGTACCTCCGATTTTCCGTTTGCCGCGTGGGGGAATGACCTGTCCGACAACATGTGATTTCCCTTTGGGTACACGGCCGGTCGGAAGACTGACCGACAATGAGATACGCATCGGAGGGTTTTGACCATGATGAGATTTAGAGCATTAAGTCTCGTGGCAGTGGGGGTCCTTGTACTAGGACTTGCCTCCGTTGCAGTAGGTATGAAGGAGCAGGCAAAGCCCATGCTGCCGCCGGCAGGCGCCGTCGGCGCGATCCCTGTTGCCGAGCCTTTCTTGATGCTTCAGGCAGGAGACACCACCTGGATACAGATACACGCCAATAGCAACAGGTGTCCGGGTGATCCGCTTGGAGGTCATGGTGGTGAGGCTACAGGTGGGCCTGATGGCTCCGAAACCTATTGCGTGGAGGCAGGCGTGGGCGACTCGTGCGGAACGGTCGCGCCCTGGACCAACGCTTGCTTCAAGTACCTCGATGTGCGTGGTCTCCCGTCCCAGACGGGTGTGAACTACTGGCACATCGATAGCTACAGAACCGACCAGCGCGTCTACTGCGGCACCAGGGCTCTTTGGTGCGGCTCGGCCTCGAACTGGGGCAACCCCCCCGTTCCGGTGGAGTGCGGCACCTGGGTCAACCCGCCCGGCTACGGCAGCCAGTGGAACTGCACGGTCGAGCTGGATCTGCCGGGGACATTCAGCGTGAGCAGTGGATGCACGCTGTACTTCGATCCCAGGTACGACACAGAGTGCAAGTACGATTACTACTATGTGGACTACCTGAAGAAGGGCCCGGCGCCGACCTACGCGCTGACCTGGGTGACCAAGGCCACCTTCAACGCCACAAGCTCCAACCCTGGAACAACCTGCGGCGTGAGCCCGACTCCGACCCCGGATTTCTTTAGCAACACGGACGTCGGCAGGGAACTCAACTGCGACTGGCAGGACAGGACTACGGGCTACCCGGCGTTCAAGGGCATCATCAGCGCGTCCGACTTCGGAACGCTGACCAGCGCGCCGAAGTTCAGATGGCGCGTTGTGTCTGACGGCGCGTGGGATGACATGGACGGCCGCGGCAACACCGACGGAGCCGCCTACCTGGACAACGTCCAGGTTTACGGCACCGCGGGCAGCTTCTACTCTCAGACCTTCGAGACCTGCGCGGTGTTCGGTGCGATGCCTCAGTACTGGTCGCTTCCGAATCCGGATGGCGTGACCCAGCAGTGGCACATCATCCACGACCCGGATCCGCCTTACGAGGGGCCGCCCGATGCGGGCGCGCGCACAACGTGCCTTCTCGACTCGTCCTGGGTGTGGCGTGCCAGACCGGATGGCGGCTATCCCGGAGCCGCAGCGTGGAGAAACGGCTGGTTTTACAGGCTGTTGACCCCGAGGATTGCCATCCAGAACACAGGTGCTGTGTGCCAGTACGACCAGTTCATGTGCGCGCTGGACTACACCTGCGATTACACCGACACCAAGGTGCGCTTCTACGACGGAGTCACCAACACCTGGTGTCCGTGGATCAACATGGACAACTACATCCTCTACGGCGGCTGCTTCTTCTGGAACTTCGACGACTGGGATGATCTGACTTCGTTCTACGGGTCAGATGCCGAGTCGTTGCAGATGGGCTGGGATCTGATGGACAACTCGGTGGTCGGTGACGTCTGCCGCGGCAAGCACGCGCAGACCGACAACATCGTTGACAACGTGTCCATCGGCTTCTTCGATGGCAATTCCACCATCTTTGTGGCCCGTGGGATCGACATCCTCCAGGACAGCTTCCTCGAGGAAGTGGACCAGGCGTACAACTCGTTCTTCGATGCTTACAGCCAGGATTCGATCACCAAGTACACTTACCCGGCGCCGGTTCTTCCTAAGTCCAATCAGCTGTATGTTGAAGTGACGGACAAGGATAATCTGGCGACCGTGGAGATTTACGGCTCGATCGACAAGGGCGCGACCTGGAAGAACGTGTCCATGACGCTCAATGTGCCGGCCGACCCGGGCAACCCTGCGCTCGGCGGCGAGTACTACGGCACGCTTAAGGCCAGCACGTTCGACGCGGCTGACACCGCGTGGACCGTTGGGACGGAATGCTGGTACTACGTCAAGGCGAAGGACAATCTCAACAACTTCGCCTACTTCCCGGCGAGGGCCAACCCGGCGCACGACGATCATGATGGGACCGCCGATGATTACTTCGGCTTCTCCATCATGCCGATGTTCGCGGCGGGCGCTCCGAACCCCAAGATTCTGCTTGTTGATGGCCACAACAGAAACCTCTACGACTGGTCGCCCTGCTTGACATTGCTTGACGACCGCATGCCGTTGGAGGACATCTACGAGCAGACCTTGATCGACGCTGGCTACTGCTACGACAAGTTCGACATCAGCGGCGCCGGCTCGAACCAGCACGTCCATCCGCTGCAGTACAACGACTACGACGCTGTTGTGTGGTTCACCGGTCCGTACTTCTCGAACTACCTGTTCGACAAGGAAGCTCAGATTGCCATCAAGAACCACTTGGCGAACGAGGGCAAGTTCGTGCTGTGCGGCGACCGGATTGCCTACAACATGGCCGTGGTGGGCGAGGACTCGCTGGGCGGCGAGTTCCTGACCGGCATCATGGGTTGCGAGTACCAGGAGGAGATGGAGAGCAGCTTCGACAAGCCGTTCGTGTACATGGAAGCTCCGGCGACCGTCACTGTGTTCGGGACGCCGGTCAGCATTCCTCTGGACACGATCCCCATCTACCGCGAGTGTCCGTATCTTAAGGACATGAGCTACGTCCAGGCCAACCCGTCGCCGTGGCCAGGCTATGCCGCGACCAAGCTGCTGGACGTCACCAACAACGGGACGACCTATTCGAATTCGGATGGGGCCATCTACGTTGAGACCACGAACGGCGGCCAGCTGGTCTACGTCAACTTCGATCTGTGCTCCACGATCAACCACGAGCGGGCTCAGTGCACGGGTACCACTCCGGATCCCGCGCCTGACTTCGCGCCTGGCAATTACTACGGTCGTGTGGAACTGATGAAGGTGATCCTAGGCACCCTGTTTGGTCTGCCTTCGACGGGTGGCAAGGGTGGTGTGGCTGGCGTTCCCGGAACGTCGTTCCAGTGGGCGCTCGGCCAGAACTTCCCGAACCCGCTTTCCTCGGCGACCCAGATCAAGTTCGAGGTGGCCAAGACCAGTGACGTTTCCATCAAGGTTTACAACGCGATGGGCCAGCTGGTTAAGGTGCTGAAGGAAGGCAAGACGGAACCTGGTCGCTACTCGGTCAATTGGGACGGCAGAAACCAGGTAGGCGAGAGAGTATCCAGCGGCGTTTACTTCTACAAGATGGAAGGCGAGAAGTTCGCTGCGACCAGCAAGATGCTGGTTGTGAAGTAGAAGCAGACACTGCTCGGGCAGTAAGTTCCGGGGCTTTCACGCAAGTGAGAGCCCCGGCTTCTTTCTACCCGCACCCGAGGAGTTTTGGTGTTGACAAAGGCCCGACCACGTTGTTATAGTTTCTCGGCTGTGCCTTACCACAAGGCCGGAGCAGTGTGTAGCGTAGGCTTGGTGTGTCTTCCGCTCAGGAATTAGGAGTGCGCTTATGACGATGAGAAAAGGCCTCTTGCTATGCCTCGCGGCGGCCTGCTTCGCCGCCCTCCAGGGGTGTGAGGAGGAGGACATTGTCAGATACGACCAGAACCTGGAACCGGAGACCATACTCACCGTAGCTCCGGGGATCGACGACGCCATCTTCCACAAGTACCACGTTCACTGGGCCGGCCTCGATCGTGACGGCGTGGTCGTGGCTTACGAGATCGCGAGCCTGCCAGAGGACCACATCTACGGAGGCATGGTAATCGGCATAGTCGACTCGGTGGCGCGCCGGGATCTGATCGAGGACTACTTCCTGGAGCAGGAGGAGCTGGCCGAGTCGGAGAGCCTGGAGTTCTGGACCAGGACCGCCGCCACCGACAGCGTCTTCATCTTCAGGGCGGACAAGCCCAACTCCAGGAAGCACAGCCTTTACATCCGGGCGATCGACAACGAGGGCAAGCCGGACCCGCTGCCCGCCGCGACAAACTTCATGGCAGTGGATTACGGTATCCCCCAGGTGACGGTCTTCCTGGCCACCAGCATAGACACCGTGCCGCGGGTCCCGCCGGCAAAGGGAGACACCATACCTGCGATCAATCTGGGTAGCGCCGACCCCAAGGAACCCATCGTGATCACTCTCAGCTGGCAAGGAGGCGACTCCGACGGCGAGATAACCCAGTGGGTCTACCGGCTTGACGCCAGCTCCGAGGTCGAGATCGGCCCGGAGGTCCGGAGCATCAGCAAGATATACTGGCCCGACAGCCTGGAGGCGAGTGACGTTTGGATAGGCTCGCACGAGTTCAGGCTCACAGGTGTTGATGATGCGGGGGCCAGGGGAGACTTCAGAGTGGCGAAGTTCGTGATCAACTACGACCCCAACACTTACATAGATGAGGTGTGGACCTTCAGAGACCCGGCCAGCCATCAGCCGGTGCCGGAGCGCAGGATCTACCCCGGCGATAGCACACGGGTTGCCTATCATTTTGGAAGGCTGCGCTTTTACTTCGACGGAAGCGACCTGGACGGGGCTCCTCCGGACTCCTTCAGGTGGAACATCAAGGGGACTCTGATCCAATCGGTGAACCCCGCCGATGCGACCTCGCCCTGGGTAGGCGTTCGGGACCCGGGAGATACCAACCGGTTCTATGCCGAGACGCCGTCGGGCACTCCGTATCTGGACACGGACTCGCCCCTGACGATCTTCGTCAGGGCGAAGGACGAGCTGGGCAAGGTTGACGGCAGTCCGGACACCGTGAGCTTCATCGTGAACTACACGCCGGTGATCACCCCCGGCAGTCTCGCCCACCAGGATCTAGGCGGAGGCACGGTCAAGTTCACATGGAACGCCTACGACCCGGACGAAGACGTCACCCGGGGGACAGGCGGTGACATGGCTCTCATGCAGTACAGGTATAGGATTGACGACGGAGACTGGGTCAGGGTCACCACCAAGGAGCGCGTCGGCAGTTTCTACGTGTTCGTCAAGCAGGCCGAGGTCACGGGGATCCCGCCCGGTTCCCACGTCTTCACGCTTCAGGCCTTCAACGGGGATTACCTGCTCACAAGATCCGACACGGAGACACTGAGCTTCACGCTCGACTACTGATGGTATGGGGAGGCGGAAGATGAGCAACACAAGACGCGTGGTCGCGGCCGCTGCGACAGGCCTGGCCGCCTTCGGCTGGCTGGTTCTTTTCTCGGGCTGCAGCGACAAGGCCGGAGGCATCAGAGAGTCCAACAAGGCGCCAGATACGGAGATCTCATTCGGGCCCATGGAAGAGACCCGGACCTACTTCAAGGTTCAGGTCTACTGGTTCGGCAAGGACGATGACGGCACGGTCGCGAGATACGAGTTTGCCACTCTCAAGGGGGTGACCAAGGACTCCCTGGAGAACGTGGATCTCAATGCGCTCGCCTACGACACCACCTCGGCGACCGAGAGGACATTCGTGCTTACGGCCGACGAGGGGTGGGTCGCCTCAGGCACCGCCAAGATGGCCCTATCCTACTGGGCGATTGTGGTGAGGGCGATTGACAACGACGGAGCGGCCGATCCTTCACCCAAGACATTGGTATTCCAGGCGTCCAACATCATTCCCAGGGTCAAGATGGCCATTCCCCCGAAGCTGCCCATTCGTTCGATGACCGCGTCAAAGAACGCTTACGTCGAGTGGGAGGGCGCCGATCCCGACGGGGAGGCCGGGGAGTTGCAGTACAAGTACATCATTGCCAAGGTCAGGAAGTCGGACTATCCCGGTCCGCCTAATCCGCCGCCGCTGCTTCCGGACCCCGAGGACTCCAACTACGTGTACGTTGATTCGCTGCACGTCGGCGAGAAGGTGAAGAACGGGTGCGTCCCGATAGGTTATTGGAGCGAGTGGGTTCCGGCGGATTGCACCTACATAAAGGACCTCAACCTCTCCTGGTTTGTCCAGGAGACCGGGTATTTCGCCCGCGTCTGCGTTACCTGCAAGGACGAAGGCGAGGCCATGCTGCCGCAGGTGCTCTTCGGCAACCTCTACAACGGCGACAACAACTGGGTGATGCTGACTGTGCTCGCCCAGGGTGGAGGCGTGGTCACCAGGATAGACGGCGCCTCGCTGGGGACCCGGCGTAGCGACAGAACCTCGGACTACATCAACACCGTGGCCGGGCTCTTCGCCGGTACCGAGGTCGAGTTCAAGTTCTGGGGAGCCGAGGTGTCGGACGAAGGCAAGTTCGTTCAGGAATACCGATATTACTACGACGATCCTGAGGATCCCAGGACTTCGACCTGGAACTACTGGACCAGCACCGCTCCTATAAGGGACAAGGCGGCCACGCCGCAATGGCTGGTTCGCTATCCGCCCGACGGCGAGCCTTTCGTGCCCACCCTGGGGCCGCACGTCTTCGTTGTGGAGTGCAGGGATCTCAACAAGGATCCCACGCACTGCGAGTTCCGCCTGGAGGTGCTGCAGGGACCGGTGGGAAAGCCCAGCATGGTCTATCTGGTGGACGACGAAGTCTCCAAGTGGATAGGGATACGATACGCTTGGGCCGAGCAGGGAGGCGACTCGCTGTGGTCGGCGATACTGGATCCCTATTCCCATGACGTGTTCGACACCGGCGACAACCCCGCCAGCCCATTCAAGAAAGAGGTTCCGGTGCGGCGTGTCGCTGACGCGACCACGGTGATATGGAGCGTGGACCAGGACACCGAAATGCCCGACTGCCAGCTGACCAGCGTCTGCTTCGACAAGGGCAACTACCTCAACTCCTACGTCAAGGTGGGCGGTAACCTCATAATCATCGGTCGGGATCCTGTTTACGCCTGCCAGTTCTGGCCGGACAAGACTCCCGACAAGGGCGTAAGATCGGACAAGTCGGTGCTGGAGTTCTTCCCCAAGGAAGACGAGAGCGGCGACACCATGTACAACTTCCTCTGGGACGTCTTCGGGATAGCCAAGATAGCGGCCTCCAACCCCGACGCCCCCACCAGCAGACTCTGTCCTTGCGTGGGCTGGCTGCCTGAGGTGAGCACGGGCTTGATCCCCGGCGTCCGCGGCTGGCCCGGGAAGATGGAGAGCATCCTCTACATCGCCAATTTGAGGAATGAGTACGCGGGCGAAGAGGATTTCCCGGTGGAGAAGCTGTACACCGCCATTCCTCTCGACGATCAGGGTAATCCGACGATACCCGACTGCGGGAGCGCGGACTGCGACAGCAGCAGGAAGTGGGTCGGTGTCTATGTGCCGGCTCACGGCGGGCGCGGGCACGCGGCCTACATCAGCATTCCTCCCTGGTATTTCGATCACGACCAGGTGAGAGTCATGATTCAGGCGTTGTTGGACAGATTCGGAGAGCCGCGCAGGGACTGAGACCGATCAGCGAATGGGCTCCTGTGTGTGGAGGTATGTATGTTTAAGGGCAGTAGAGCTTCGGGCGTCATTCCGGGATTGCTTTGCCTCCTCCTCGTTGCGGGCGCGGCCGGGGCCGGGGTAGACCTGGTCAGGCCGCATGTGGAAGTCAGGGAGGGTGACAGGATCGTCGATCTGTGGTGGCAAGACCCGGAACCGGAGAAGCTCACCTTTGTCGGCGAGCCGCGCCTTGGAACGGTGCAGTACGCCTGGAGGGGTAAGGCTGCCCCGACTGTCACAGGTTTCTACACGGGGGCTTGCGACTGGACCTACAACGCGATTGTGCTCTCCTCAGCCAGCGCCGTCACCCTGTCCTGGTCGAAGATCACCGATTGGTCGACCAAGGCGACCAAGGATACCCAGATGGTGCTCGGTGACACTGACGTCTACTACGACTTCTCGGACGGGATCAGGATAGCCGTTCCTTCGGCGGGGCTTTTCAGGATTGCGAGCGCCGGCTGGACCGGACCGGTCCCTGAATTCCATGGCATCTATCGGGGCGGCACTGCGGCGGACACGGCGGTCACCTATGACTTCCTGTGCACTGCGGGGGGAGATCTTAGCCCGGTGGCCTCCGGCGGAGTGGTGTTGGGTTGGACCAACAGCCTGGGCGAGAGCGGCTCGCTCTCGGTGCCGCAGGCGGACCAGAGCCTGGAGATTGACAAAGGGCTCAAGGCTATCTTCCCGGCCGGCCGGTACGAGGCAGGCGAGCGGTTCTCGGCGGATGCGAGGGTCCCGTTCGGGAAAGCCGACGCAGCTCGAGGTCTTCCCTCGGACGCCTTCAAGATCCCCGCCTATACCTTCGAGGGCTATCTGGTGTTGCGCAGATCGGTCGAGGACCGTGCGGGGAGCTCTTCCGGCGCTTCCTTCAAGGTGATAGCGAACAAGGGGCGCTGCCAAGAGCCCGAGTTCTTTGAGGACGGCGACGGCAACCCGGCGCCTTACGGCAGAAGGTCATTCCAGGACCTCGGAATTCCCGGCGGTACTGAGGGTTCGGCGCCGAACGACACCGTCGCGGTTATCTTGAACGGGTTCCCTTACAAGTACGCCGTCCTGACCTACGACATGACAAGCACCTACGATCTCCTTACCTGCGACACCACGTGGACCGAGGTATACCCCGCGGTCAGCGACTCGGGCAAGACCGTGCACGACGTCAGGGTGGTTCCGAATCCCTACGTCTTCAGGGCCGGCTGGGAGCAGGACGAGAGGAAGATTCAGTTTGTGAATGTCCCGGAGGGGGCGGTGATCGATATCTACGACGCCTCCGGGGGCCATGTGCGCACCGTCAGGCCCAACAACAGGCTGGGCGGGCAGCAGGCAGGGACGGCCGACTGGAATCTGGAGGACTCCGACCGCGAGCCGGTGGTGAGCGGCATCTACATATACAGGATTGAAGCAAAGGGCAACACCAAGACGGGGAGGTTCATCGTAGTGAAGTGACCGTGGCGGGCCCAAGGATCTCCCGCCGCGCCGTCAGGCATTCCTCGCGTACGTCGCAACCCCGCGCAGTCGAGCTAACCAACGTGGGAGGCAATCACATGAAGAGAAAGCTGGGTTTGGTGCGCATAGGCAAGCGCGCAAAGGCGCTTCTGGCGCAGGATAAGATGTACATATCGCCCTCCTACACCCGCGGATATCCCTTCTTCATGGAGCGGGGCAAAGGGGCCGAGGTGTGGGACGTGGACGGCAACGCCTTTCTGGACTTCACCTCCGGAATCGCGGTAACCGCGACCGGCCACAGCCACCCCAGGGTGGTGAAAGCCATACGGGAGCAGGCGGGCAAGTTCCTGCACATGTCGGGCTCGGACTTCTACTACCAGCCGGAGATCGATCTGGCGAGGGAGCTTGCGTCCATCGCTCCGGGCAAGGAGCCCAAGAAGGTCTTCTTCTGCAACTCCGGAGCCGAGGCCGTCGAGGCGGCGATCAAGCTCGCCCGGTACGCCACAGGACGGCAGAACTTCATCTCGTTCTACGGCTCGTTTCACGGCAGGACCATGGGGGCGATGTCGCTGACGGCCAGCAAGGAGGTCCAGCGGCTGGGCTTCGGCCCGCTGATGCCGGGCGTGACCCACGTGCCCTACGGCGACTGCGCGCACTGCGCCTACAACCTTGAGTACGGCACCTGCGGCATCGCGTGCGTGTCGTTCATCGAGGACGTGGTCTTCAAGCGCACCCTGCCCGCCGAAGAGGTGGCGGCGATCTTCTTCGAGCCGATTCAGGGTGAGGGAGGCTACATCGTGCCTCCGCCGGAGTACTTCCCCAGGCTCAGGGCGCTCGCGGACAAGCACGGCATACTTCTTGTGTCGGACGAGATCCAGGCGGGGCTGGGAAGGACCGGCAAGATGTTCGCAATAGAGCACTGGAATGTTGTGCCCGACATTGTTACCATTGCCAAGGCCGTCGCCTCCGGCCTGCCGCTGGGGGCGATGATCGCGCCGGCGCGCATCATGAACTGGGGGCCCGGCAGCCACGGCAGCACCTTCGGAGGCAACCCGGTGTCCTGCGTGGCCGCTCTGGAGACCCTGGATCTCCTGGAGAAGGGTCTGGTCCGGAACGCGGCGCGGATGGGCGAATATCTCTTCAAGCGGCTCGAGGCCATCCAGGCCCGAAGCGGCGTGTTGGGCCGTCTGGGCGGCATGGGACTGATGATAGGCATGGAGATAGTGGAAGACAAGGCAACGATGAAGCAGGCTCCGGCATTGAGAACCAGGATCGTTGACACGTGCTTCCACCTCGGGCTTCTGATTCTGCCCTGCGGGCCGTCATCGGTGAGGTTCATCCCGCCTCTGGTGATCGGCAAGAGGGAAGCGGACACAGCGCTGGAGATCTTCGAGCAGGCGTTGCGCAAGGTGGAGAAAGGGCGAAGGTAGATGGAGACCAACCAGGATCGGCTGGTACGGCTGTCGGTCATGGGCCAGGTGTCGAGTCCCACGATGACCGAGGCGGGCTACAGGATAGGCTCGACCGGCAACCCGGTGATTTTGCCGGGGACCGGCGGCATAACCTACAACGTCAAGGTGGGGCACCCGGCGTGCGGCTGGGTGGCCGACCACGTAGAGCCCGGCGTCAGCGTGAAGAACATGTCGCCGAAGGAGGGCACGCGCAGCGCCAACGCGGCCCTCAACACTCTGGCGTGCATCGGTAACCGGGCCAAGGTGACCAGCGGAGACGCCAAGGGCGCTCACGGCGTGGTGACCGGGAAGCACGGCGGGATCGAGCACGTGCTGGTCGACTTCGAGCAGGCGGTGCTGGAACGCCTGTCCATAGGCGACGGCATCCTGGTTCAGGCTCTGGGCACGGGACTCGCGATCGAGGGGTTCGAGGACATCAAGGTCATGAACCTCGACCCGGCTCTGCTTGGCCGGATGAACGTGATCGCGGCCAAGGGCAGGCTCCAGGTTGGGGTCACCCACGTGATACCCTCGGCGCTGATGGGTTCGGGCATAGGCAAGGTCCACGCGCACTCGGGAGACTACGACATTCAGCTTCTCGATCCCAGGACGGTCGCAAAGGCCGGCCTGGGCGGGATTGTCCTTGGGGACATCGTTGCCATTAAGGACGCGGATCACACCTTCGGCAGGATGTACCGGAAAGGAGCGATAACGGTCGGCGTGGTTGTGCACTCCGACTGCGTGCTCTCCGGTCACGGCCCCGGAGTCACCACCGTATTGACCTCCTCACGGGGCAGCATAGTTCCGGAGCTGGACGCGAAGGCCAACATAGGACGAATCCTGGGGATCGGCGCCTACAGGGGCGCCTCCGGGAAGAAGCGCGGAGGAGCCAGAAAGTGAAGACCATAGCCAGGGCCAAGTCCAAGGTCAAGTCCGGAGCGGGCGGCAAAGCCAGGACCCGCGCCGGGTCCGACGCCACGTCGGCTGCAGGACTCTTTCCCGAGCTGGCGCTTATCAAGGACCGCGCACTGCGCGCACGAGTGGCGGCCACCTGGCAGGACGCCATAGACTCCGGCGGCTGGAAGGCCGGGGATCTGCGAAGAATCCCTTTCACCCTGCTTATTCCCGGCGTCAAGTTCGACCTCGTGCATCACACCAGGGCGGTCACCCAGACTGCGGTGAGGATCGCCGAGACCCTGCGTGAGAACTACGGCAAGGCGATCAAGCTGGACATGGACATCCTGGTGGCCGGAGCGATCCTCCACGATGTGGGGAAGCTGCTGGAGTATGCCAAGCAAGGCAAGGTGATAGGTAAGAGCGACTTCGGAGCGCTCTTGCGCCACCCCTTCTCGGGTCAGGCGCTGGCCTACAAGCACGGACTGCCCGCCTCGGTGCTCCATATGATTGCCTACCATTCCAAGGAAGGCGACCTCGGCAAGCGCATCGTCGAGGCAATCGTGGTTCACCACGCTGATTTCGTGAACTTCGAACCCCTGAAGGGATAGCCGGCCCATCCCTCTTGAACCCCGGAGCGGTGCTGCCGCCCCTGCGCCAGTGCGCCGGCCTTCACTAAAGGGGGTGGAAGGGACATCGTGACCCCCCTGGCGATGTTTTTCAAGATGAATCTCCAGGAGGTCTTCGATGAAGACCGGGGGTATCATAGCGACCTTGATGGGTGTGGAGGGGACCTTCTCCTTTACGAGTTGCCAAGGGGTCTTTCCTTCCT
>JBAQHK010000109.1:0-16278 GCA_049288275.1 bacterium
TGCGGAAGGAGGCAACTTCACAGGGGCTTGCCGGCAGCGATTGATGTTGGTTCTTCATATAGTGAGGGAGCGTCCCTCAGGCACCATATCAAACACCTGCGGAGGTGTCAAGACGCGCGGGCAGTACGCCGCCTCACCCACTTCTCGGCCTCGATCACCAGGAACGCGCCGAAGCTGACCCCCAGAACGTCGAGCCACAGCCCCAGGCTCATGGGGGGGCTGCCGAAGAGCCGATTCATGAAGGGCGCGTAGGTATAAAGGAGTTGGATCAGTACCATCAGCCCGGCGCCGCCCAGGACCCAGGGGCTCGAGAAGAAGCCCATTTGGAAGGGCGATCGCGTCAGGGACCGCGAGCTGAAAAGATAGAAGAGCTCCACGAAGACCACGACATTGACAACCACCGTCCGTGTGGTCTCGAGGGAAGCGTGCTGTGCCAGCTCATACTCGAACAGCCCGAAGGCGCCGGCCACCATCAGCAGGCTAACCAAGACCACGCGCCACACGATTATCCGCGTGAGGATTGGAGCCCTGGGATCGCGCGGGGGCCGTTTCATGATATCGCCCTCCTTGGGCTCCAGGGCGAGCGTCGTGCCCAGGGCCGCCGCGGTGACCATGTTGATCCAGAGTATCTGGAGCGGCAGAATGGGCAGTGTAAGTCCAAGGATGATAGCTGCCACCAGAATCAGACCTTCGCCCAGGTTGGTGGGTAGGGTCCAGGCGATGAACTTGGTCAGGTTGTCGAAGACCCCACGGCCCTCCTCCACAGCCGCTTCGATCGAGGCGAAGTTGTCGTCGGCGAGCACCATGTCCGCGGCCTCCTTGGCCACGTCGGTGCCGGTGACTCCCATGGCAACCCCTATGTTGGCTTGCTTCAGGGCCGGGGCGTCGTTTACGCCATCGCCGGTCATGGCGACCACCTGCCCGCCGGCCTGCAGGGCCTCCACCAGGCGCAGCTTCTGCTCGGGCGCAACCCGGGCGAAGACGTTCACCTCTCGCGCCCGCTCCACCAGATCGTCATCCGAGATCGCCTCGAGATCGGACCCGGAGAGCACCGCACCCTCCGGGCAGTCGCACAGCCCTATCTCGCGGGCAATCGCCGCCGCTGTCAGGGCATGATCCCCGGTTATCATCTTGACAGCTATGCCCGCCTGCTTGCAGGCCTTGACCGCGGCAACCGCCTCAGGCCTCGGCGGGTCTATCATGCCCTGAAGACCCAGAAGCGTAAGATCGCGGATGTCGTCGTGGGAGAGGCTCGAACGCCCCTCGGCATCCAGCCGAGCGAAGGCAATGACGCGCATACCGCGGGAGGCCATGTCTTCCATGGCACGGTGCATGTCAGGCGCGCACACCCCTATCTGGCCCGATGGGGCCATGGCGCCCGAGCATCTTGCCAAGAGCACCTCGGCGGCGCCCTTGACGTAAGCGGCGCCACCCGCGTGCAGGGTCGCCATGTACTGGTGCTCGGAGTCAAAGGGAATCACGTCCAGCCGTGCGGGAAGTCTCTCGTCCGGCCCCGGCCCAAGCCCGGCCTTGCGCGCCGAGACTATGAGAGCCCCCTCGGTGGGGTCGCCCTGGATCGACCAGACTCCGTCCGCCTCCGCGAGGTGGCTGTCGTTGCAGAGCAACCCGGCCAGCAGAGTCTCCCGCAGAGCCTCATCCTCTGCGCCACCTCGGATCTCGCCTTCCGGCTTGTAGCCGACCCCGGTCACGGTGTAGCGTCCGCCCACCGTCATCACTTCGGTCACGGTCATCTGGTTCTGGGTCAAGGTCCCGGTCTTGTCCGAGCATATAACCGTGGTCGAACCCAGAGTTTCCACTGCCGGCATGTGCCTGATGACCGCATTGCGGCGGGCCATCCGGGACACGCCTATGGCCAGGGTTATGGTGACTGCCGCGGGTAGGCCCTCGGGGATCATTCCCACGGCAAGCGCTATCGCGGCAACCAGCGTCTCGTTCCATTGCTGGCCGCGCCAGATCCCCACGGCGAAAGTAAGGGCCGCGAGCGCGATGATCGCCACCAGCACCACCTTGGAGAAGTGGGCGAGCTTTCGGGTGAGAGGCGTCTCGAGCGACCGCGCGGTGGATATCAGCTGCGATATGCGGCCCACCTCAGTGTTGTCTCCGGTCGAGACCACCACGCCTGTAGCGGTCCCGTAAGTGACCAGCGTCGAGGCATAAGCCATGTTGCGGCGCTCGGCCAGAAGGGCATCCCGGCTCAGTACCGCGGCGGCGTCCTTCTCAACGGGCAGTGATTCGCCCGTCAGGGCGGCTTCGGTCACCTGCATGCCGCGCGCGGCCACCAGCCTGAGGTCAGCCGGAACCCTCATTCCGGCCTGGAGCTGGACCAGATCGCCCGGCACGAGGCCAGCGGCAGGAAGGCGGCTCACCTTGCCGGCACGCACCGTCTGAGCCTCCGCCACCATGGTCTCCGACAGGGCCTCGATAGCCTTCTCGGCTCGGGACTCCTGCGCATAACCTATGAGGGAGTTGATCACAACGACACCGAAGATCACGCTGGCGTCCAGAGGGTCCTTCACGAGTGCCGTCACCGCACCGGCCGCGATCAGGATGATGATCAGGGGATTGTTAAACTGCTTGAGGAAACGCACAATGGGATGGGCACCCTTGTGCGGCGTGAGCACGTTGGGGCCGAAGTGCTCGAGCCGATGCTTGACCTCGAAGGTGTCGAGCCCTCGCTCCAGGCTGGTGTTGAGGATCTCGGCGGCCTCATCCGCCGGGATGTGATGCCACTGCCGTTCGAGCAGGTCCTCCACGCTGGATCCTCCTTGGAGTCCTCCTAAGATCCTCATTGCCGATCGAGCACAGATCGCACGATCTTGGTTATCTCGTCGGCCTTGAGGTCGGCAAGCCGGTCGGCGCGTCTGCCCGTGGCGGCTCGGCGCCTGGCCCTCACCCCTCTGCCTCCAAACCTGCCTATGGCCGTACACTCGATCCCAAGCCGTTCGATCGAGGCGGCAACCCTGGCGCTGTGGCGCGCCGGCACTGCCAGCAAGAGCGTGCCACTCGCGATTAGGCCCAGGGGATTGAGGCCGAAATGCTCACACAGGGCGCGGGTCTCCTCGTAGATCGGAATCGCGTCCACATCCACTTCTACGCCCATGCCGGCAGCCAGAGAAAGCTCTCTCAAGCCCCACAGCATCCCACCCTCGGTGGGGTCATGCATGCCGTGTACCGGCGCCGCGCCGGCGGCGCAAAGCGCCTCACGGACGATGCTGATGCCCGGCCGGAATAGCAGGGCCCGCGCCCGTGCCGCCTGGCGGCGGCCGAGCAGCCTTTCCACCTCCTGCCGCCTTTCCTGCGCGACGATGGCAGTGCCCTCGATGGCGAGCCGCTTGGTCATGAGCAGGACGTCGCCGGCCCAGACGTTCCTGGAATCTATCAGGCCCCTGGCCGGCACCGTGCCCAGCATGGCGCCCACTACGACCGGCCGTGTGACCGCGCAGGTCGCTTCGGTATGGCCTCCCAAGAGCCGGGCGCCGAGACTCACGCAGGTGGTGTCTATCTCATCCAGAATGGTGCCGACTGCTCGCGCACCGGCTCGCGGCGGCACCAGCACGGTCGCCAGGAACCACCGCGGCGCCGCTCCCATCGTGGCCACGTCGTTGGCGTTCACGTTGACGGCGTAGTAGCCGATGTGGCTCTGGGTGAAGGTGATGGGATCAGTTGTGCCGACCACAACCGCGCGACCCACGCTGACGGCGAAGGCGTCTTCCCCAATCCGAGGCCCGACCAGGACCTCCCTGCCGGGCTTGGACAGCCTTGCGAGGAGTCGGCTCAGGATCTTGAGGGGAAGTTTGCCCTCGACGCACGCGTCCCGCGTCCGCTTGCCTGCGCACACGCGCGGTCCGGACGGTCCGGCGCCTCGCCCGGCTCCCCGCCCGGCTCCCCTTGCCCTCACCGCTTGGCCGGCCTTCGTCCCCGCTTCTTGCCCTTCCCGCCGGCCTTGCCGGTCCGCTTGCGCGGCGCAGGCGCCAGTTTGATCTGGAATACCAGGCCGGTGTCATCGGGACAAGAAGCATAGGTAACGTGGGGATCGTCCTCCCAGAAGAGCTTGCCGCCGCACTGCAGGGCAAACACCAGAGGGAAGACCGCGTTGAAGGCCGACGTGCACATGCCATCGGGAGTGCGCTGGCCGATGACGAACGTGTCTCCAACTCTGTGGAACCGCTGATTGCACTTGCCGCTGACAACCTTGGCAATCACCCGCTTCATGGCAGCCCTCCTCGTGCAGACTGGATTCGCTGCGGCTGGCCGCCGCTTGGGCGGCAACCGCCCTGTCGTTTCCGATTGTACTCCCCACAAGCGGACCCGGCAAGCAAATGCCGAAGTCCCGCCGCCGATCGGCTCGGGCGGGGGTTGCGCTCCGACTCAGAACCACACTTGCTGCGGGTCCTGTCGCCGATTACCCCCGCCGTGCTCGCTCACGCTGCGCTCGTCGGGCCACCCACCTTGGGGCGGCTGGCTCCCCATCGGCGCCACCCGCTGCAAGGGCGACCGCTACTCCCTGCAGACGCCTTCGGCGTCCAGGATTTCCGCGCCGGCCTTGGGCTCGGGGAAGACCGCCCGCTTCTTCCACCAACCTGCCCGGTAGACAAGGTAGATCGCCACCGACCGGCAGATCCAGTCCAGGATGGTGCCGTACCAGATGCCGGGAAGCCCGAGGCCCGACCTCACACCCAAGAGGTAGACCAAGGGTAGCCTGAAGATGAAGGTGCCCAGGAGAGCCACTGCCATCGGGCTCAGGGTATCACCCGCGCCGCGCAGGGAGCCCGATATGACGAACACAAACCCCAGGGGCAGCAGTTCGAACGCAGCGATCACCGCGCACACAATCGCCGGCCCCCGAACGGCATCCTCGGGCTCGAACAGGCCCACCGCAGCGTGCCGGAAGACTATGAGCGCCAACCCCGTGGCGCCCATCGCGGCGAGCGCCAGCTTGGCGGTCACGCCCACGCTCCTTTCGGCCTCGGCCAGATCGCGCCGACCCACAGCCTGCCCGACCAGGGTGGTCGCGGCAACCGAGAAACCGAACCCGAGGGTGAGCGATATCGACTCCAGCCGCATGGCGACCTGGTTGGCGGCCAGCGCGATCGTTCCCAGCGCCGAGACAACGCGCATATAGAAGACGAAGCCCGCCCGCATGATCCCCAGCTCCGCCGCGACCGGCAGCCACAGCAGCACGATCGTTCTCATCAGCCCCCAGTCGGGCGCAAACGCCCTCAGCCGCAGTCTGACTCCGGCAAAACCGTAGAAGAGCTTCGCGCCGATCAGGACCGCGTTGAGCCCGTAGCCGAACACTGTGGCCAGGGCGGCGCCGGCCACACCCATCGCGGGGAAGCCCAGCTTGCCGAAGATCAGCAGGACGCTGAGAGAGACCTTGAGCACCGTCGAAATCAGGGTGTAGAGCATGGGATTGCGCGTGTCGCCCACTCCCCTGAGCACGCCGCCGCCGGCCAGGGCGACCGCGTAGAGGGGCGAGGCCAGCAGTACGATCTGCATGTAGGTAACGCCGTGAGCGCGCACCGCTCCCGCAGTGCCCATCGCGCTCATTGCCCAGCCAGCGCTCAGGGCTCCCGCCGCTCCGGAGGCCGCCCCCAGGGCAACCGCCAGCAGCAGCGATTGGGTCGTGCCGCGCTCGAGAACGTCCCGTCGGCCGGCGCCCTTGGCCTGGGCGGCCACGGTCATGGAAGCCACAGCGACCGCGTTGTAGACCGCCGCAAAGGTGAAGACCAGCACAGCGCACACGCCGACGCCGGCGATCACCTCGGAGCCTAGCCGGGAAAGCAGCACCACATCGGCGAACAGGACGCTGGTCTGGATGAGCTGGTCGACGCAGGCCGGCCAGGCCAGCTTCAGGGTGCGAAAGGTGAGACTCCCGCTACTGCCCACTGGCTGTGAGGGCGGGCTCGGACTCATGGCATTTGTACCATTCCTGGTCGGCCAGAACCGCGTACCTGGCGGCGTACGAATCGAGACCTTCCTTGAGCTCATTGAGAAGAGCGCTTGCCCCGGGATGGGTCGGCCTGGCCCCATGGCGAGTCACAATTTCCCTCAACAGAGCGGGATGATCGATAATCAAACAAGGTCGGAGCAGATTGTCGCAGTAAGGCACTCGCTCCCTTATCGCCCGGAAGAAATCGCTGGCGATCACGTCCTTGAGCGAGTGCTGCCTGATGTTGTGCAGCGAGAAGTGGGTGAAGACGCAGGGCTCGACGTCCCCGTTGGCGTTGATGTGGAAGTAACTTCTGCCGCCCGCAATGCATCCGCCGGTCAGGGCCCCGTCGTTCCAGAAGTCCGCGAGCACCATCTCCCGCGTGGCCCGGAGCTCCAGGAGCCGTCGCCGCCGCTCCATGCGCTGCTCGGGTGTGGGCATGAGTTCCATCTGAGGGCGCCTTCCCACCGGAACGTAGTTGAAGTACCAGCCTATGACGCAGCCTCTGGACCCATAGAAATCAACGAATTCATCGCTGACCACAAACTCGTTGTTGCTCCGGGTGGCTGTGGCCGAGAAGCCGAAGAGCACCCCCTTCTCCTTGAGCGCATCCATCGCGGCCGTGATCCGCTTGAAGGCGCCCCTGCCCCGCCGGGCGTCGGTCTCCTCCTCGAAGCCTTCCACACTGACGCATGGCAGCACGTTGCCAAGGCGCGAGAGCCGCCCGGCAACCGCGCGGTCTATCAGACTACCGTTGGTGTAGACCTGAAAGAAGACGTCGTTCTGGCGCTCGAAGAGATCCATGAGGTGCGGCCAGATGAAAGGCTCCCCGCCGGAGAGGACGACGAAGTAGATCCCCATCTCCTTGCCCTGCTCGATCACGCCGACCACGTCTTCGAGGCCAAGCTCGCTCCTGTCGTATTCCCCGGCGTAGCAGCCGTAGCAGTTGAGATTGCATCGCATGGTGGGGCTAATCACCATCAGGTAAGGCGGCATGAAACCGTTCTCAGCCAGGAAGGCCTTTCGCCTCATCGCCCCGACCACAAGGTAGTTGCAGAAGAAGTCCATGGCGGCCCTCTCCCGCACATGCGGGCTTGCCGTCTCGAGCGCCTTCTTGCCTACGACCAGCAGGCGCTCCATGAAGGCCTGCCCCTCGGGCCAGGGCACCTTGGCGATGTTCCGGCGAGAGACTCCCACCAGGAGGTCCTCGGGGACCAGGGGCAGTATCTTCACTCCGGCCCTGATTGCGCTCCTGGCTGTCAAGGTGAGCAGACGGTTTCCGACCGTCATCGCATTCCTCCCAATATCCCTCGGCGTGTCCTCAGCGAGCCCTGGGTGACGCACCCCCGGCCCGCCACCGGTCCCGCCGACAGCCTAAGGCTGCCCGGCGGGCCTTGTCAAGAGGGCGAGTTGACTCACAATATATGTATTCGAAAGGGGTTCGTTGCCTCAGAAATAAAAAGTATTCGAAATGGCAGGGGCTTACCCTCCGGGAGTTGGCACTCAGGAGGGCAGATCGATGAGGTTGGACATGAAGACCCGTAAGGCGGTGACCAAGGAGGTCAGGCATCGCTACCGGGTAGCGAGGAAGAAGGCCAAGGGGCATCTATTGGATGAGTTCGTTGCTCTGACGGGTCATAACCGGTGTTATGCGGCACGCCTCTTGAGAGATGCGGTGGTCAAGGCAGCGGCAGCCAGGCCGGCCCCCAAGGGTCGGCGTGGGAGAAAGAGGCACTACGGGCCCAAGGTGCTGGAGGCCTTGAAGAAGATCTGGGCGGTACTGGACTTTCCCTGCGGCAAGCGGCTGGCGGCCAACATGGGAGAGATGATCTCGGTGCTCACCAGATACAAGGAACTGAGGACTTCAAAGGAGACTCGCAGGCGACTCCTGGCTATGAGCCCGGCGACCGCCGATCGGCTGCTTGTGGCAGAGCGCAGGAGGCTGGCGATCAAGGGCCGATCAGGGACCAAGCCGGGCAGCCTCTTGAAGCACAAGATCCCCATCTGCACCTTCGCCGACTGGGACGATGCCAAGGTCGGCTTCGTACAGATCGACCTGGTCGCCCACGAGGGCGGCAATCCCAGGGGAGACTTCTGCCAGAGCCTCTCTGTCACTGATGTCGCCACCGGCTGGATCGAGACCAGGGCCATAAAGAACAAGGCCCAGGTCTGGGTCTTTCAGGCCCTGAGGGATGTAAGGGACAAACTGCCCTTCCCCCTGCTGGGCATAAACTCCGACTCCGGTAGCGAATTCATCAACTCCCACCTGTTCAATTACTGCAGGGACGACCGGATCACCTTCACCCGCTGCCGCGAGAGTCGCAAGAACGACAACTGCTATGTCGAGCAGAAGAACTACACCGCCGTCAGGCAGACCGTGGGCTACTTCCGCTACGATACCGACAAAGAACTCCTACTGCTGAACCGCATCTATAGCATCTACCGGCTTTATGCCAACTTCTTCCTGCCACAGATGAAACTGACCGAGAAGACACGCCTCGGCAGCAAGGTCACTAAGCACTACGGTCGGCCCTTAACTCCTTACGCCAGGGTCCTCGCATCCAGCCAGGTCGACGACCAGGTCAAGAAAGCCCTCCGCGCACAGTACTCATCCCTCAATCCTGCCGCCCTGCGCAGAGATATGGCAGCCATCCAACAGAAACTACACAAGATCGCTGCCGCAAAGAGGTACCCCCTGGGCATTCATCAAACCTGCGAGGAACTCGCCTGTGCGTCCGCCTCTTAACCCAACCCCACTTCAGATACTTTTATTTGTGAGGCAACGAATACCACTTCAGATACTTTTCTTATTGAGTCAACAGGGCGCCGAGGGGGCGCCTGGTTACGGCGGGGTCCGCCGTCGAGCGCCTTTCCTAAGGCGTCACGGTGTAGGGGGGAGGCTCGGGGATGCCCGGCTGGCGCTCGGCGCGGGCCGGCCCCTGCTTCTGGCAGGGCGGCCTCCGCCCGGCGAGCCCGAGGTAGCCGGCGACCAGTCGGCGCTTGAGGAGCTGGATTGCCTTGGCCGGGTCCACGCCCTTGGGGCAGGCGCGCGAGCACTCGCCGGCGTAGTGGCAACGGAAGACGCCGTGGCGGGAGGCCGCCGCGCTCGCGCGCGGGCCGGCCGCGCCATCCCGGGTGTCGCTGTTGTAGCGGAAAGCCTGGGTCAGGGGCATCGGCCCCAGGTATCGCGTGTCGGTCGCCACCGTGGGGCAGGCCGCCATGCAGCAGCCGCACTTGATGCAGAAGCTGAACTGAAGGTAAGCCTCGAGCTCCTCCGGCGACTGATAGAACTCGCCGGCAGGGTCGTTGAGTTCGGCCTCGCCGCCTTCCTCGCCGCCCCGCTGAATGAAGGGCGCGATCTCCCGGTGCTTCTCGAGCATGTCCGTGAGATCCGGTACCAGGTCCCGCACGATGTCGAAGTTGGGAAGAGGCGCCAGTGCGAGCCTGTCCCGCGCGACCTCGAGAATCTGGGTGTTACAGGCCAGCGCCGGCACGCCGGCGATCATCATGCCGCACGAGCCGCACACCCCCATCCGGCAGGAGTACCTCCAGGCCAGCGTGGGGTCCAGGTTCTCCTTGATGTGGTGGAGGCCATCCAGGACGGTCATTCCGGGCCGCACCGGCACCGGGTAGACGGCAACCTGCGGCCGGGTGTCCTTGCCGGGCGTAAATCTCAGGATATGAAAGATGACCTTCCCGCTGCCCGCTGCCGACTTGGTTTGATCGGTCATCATTATCCTCGTCCCAGGCCAGCAAGCGCGGCCTTGTGCGCCGCGACCATCACCCAGGTTCCGAATGCGAATAGCCCGAAGCCCGCGACCACGAGCACCGCAGTCACCATCCGCTCCGTAGCCGGCTTCAGCGTGAGCTCGAAGAGAATTGTCCTCAGTCCATAGAGCCCGTGATAGAGCGCCAGCGCCAGGAGCGCTATGTAGATCACCGTTAAGAAGAGGCTCGCGTCCCGTGCCTGGGAGTTGGCGGGCGAGGCGGCCGACTCCTCGGCATGTTCCACCCAGAGCCCGGTGATGCCTCCCAGGTGCATGGTGGTCATGTGGAGACCCAGGAGCACCAGGATCACCACCCCGGCCGCCATGTGCCAGGTCCAGTAGCGGGTCTCGCTGGTTACCATCTTATCGCGCATCCTGCCACCCGCGTCGCTGCCCATCACGAGCATCGTCCGTCAAAATCACCGCCCATCCCTACTTCACCAGCCCCAAAAACTCAGCGCCCCCCGCGAGGAGCACCACCGCGGCCAGCGCCATCATCACGAATAGAAGCGGCCGCTGCACATTCAAGGAAGTCTTATAAGGATAGACCGGCTCGAAGGGCTTCCCCACGGCCCAGCCCAACTCCACCAGCACCAGCCGCACACCGTTCAGGGCGTGGTAGGTGAAGGCCACAAACACCATGAACTCGCCAACCCGGAAGGCCGGCTTGTCCAGGATCCCCCCGTCGGTCCAAATGTAAATCCCTTTCACCCTGAGGGCGGTCACAAAGATGTGCATCAAGAGATAGAGCAGGATCGCCAGGCCTGAGAGGCGATGCAGGGCGTAGGCATATCGCTCGATGCCCCAGCGGCCTCCGCCGAGCCAGCCCCAGATTCCCAACCGATTGGGGTAGCGCGCGGCCGGCTTGTCCGCCGACCTCTCCACCCGGGTCTCCATCAGCGCGTCTCCATCAGTACTGCCTCGCCACGGGTTTCCACCGCGTGATCCTCACCGGCTTGTAACTCAGTTCAGGTCCACCCTCGGTTCTCACTGCCAGAGTATGTTTCAGGAAGCGCTGGTCGTCCCGCTGCGGGAAATCGGTCCGCGCATGCCCGCCACGAGATTCCTCGCGTGCCAGGGCGGCCGCTAGCACCACCTCGGCCAGTTCCAGCAAGTTCTCGGTCTCAAGCACATGGACCAGGTTGGAATTGTAAATCCGGCTCTTGTCCGCGACCGAAACCTTGGCGAACCGTTCGCTCAGCACCCGTACGCGGTCCAGTCCCTCGCGGAGCAGCTTGCCGTCGCGATAGACCCCGGCGTGCCGGTCCATCATCTCGCGCAGCTCGCGGCGAATGGCGTAAGGGTTCTCGGTGCCCTCACGCCCGAGGAGATCCTTGAAGATGCGATCCTCCTCCTCGCGCACCGCGGCATCCGAGGGCCTCGCGACCGCCTCTTTGCCGGCTTTCCCCGCCAAGTACGCAGCGATCTCCCTGCCCGTGATCGCTCCCCAGGCCAGACACTCTGCCGTGGAGTTGCACCCCAGGCGGTTTGCGCCGTGGAGCGAGTGGCAAGCCACCTCGCCCGCCGCCCACACGTTTTCGGCCGCCGTCCGCCCATCTATGTCGGCTTCGATGCCGCCCATGGAGTAGTGTGCCACAGGGCGCACCGGGATGGGCTTCAGGATGGGATCGAGCCCCAGGAACTTCATGCAGACTTCACGTATCAGGGGTAGCCGCTTGTTGATCTTGTCCGCCCCGAGGTGAGTGAGATCGAGATGCACATACTGCGGC
The DNA here is from genome assembly GCA_049288275.1 of bacterium. Classification (GTDB taxonomy): domain Bacteria; phylum Arandabacterota; class Arandabacteria; order Arandabacterales; family Arandabacteraceae; genus JBAQHK01. Next base: position 11,451 of record JBAQHK010000109.1, read on the forward strand.
TCTTCGGCCGGGCCGAACCCACGGCCCTCCAGGATCTCGGTCATCTCCGAACGCGACACGATGTCGCGCGGGGCAAGCTCCATGAACTTGGCGGCGTAGCGCTCCATGAATCGCTCGCCTTTGCAATTCACGAGATACCCGCCTTCACCCCGGCAGCCCTCGGTCATAAGGATCCCAGATGGCACAAGCCCCGTCGGGTGGAACTGGATGAACTCCGGATCCTCCAGGGCAAGCCCCGCCCGGTAGGCAAGGGCCTGGCCGTCGCCCGTAACGGTCTGGGAGTAGGTGGTGAAGCCGTAGAGCACCCCGAGGCCGCCGGTGGCGACCAAGAGCGCCCGAGCCTTGATCAGCAGGAACTGCCCGGTGGGCATGTCCATCACCGTGAGGCCGGCGAAGCGCCCGCCCTCCAGGATCATCTTGGTCGCGAAGGCCTCGTCGTAGCGCTTGAAGGTCTTGTACCGTAGCAAATTGTCGTAGAGCGCCTGGACCTCAAAGAAACCGGTCTTGTCGGCGGCCATGCAGGCGCGAGGATACGAATGCCCGCCGAAGGCCCGCTGCATGATGCGGCCGTCCTCCCGGCGCGACCAGGGAACACCCCAGTGCTCGAGGAGACGTATCTCATCAGGCATGATCTCGACGAAGCGGTCCACGACGTCCTGGTCAGCAAGGAAGTCAGAGCCTTTGACCGTGTCCCAGGCGTGAAGGGCCAGCGAGTCGCCCTCCTCGGGGCGCATCACGGCGCCGGTCCCGCCCTCGGCGCACACCGAATGGGCGCGCATGATCTGGACCTTGGAAACCAGGCCTATGTCGAGCCTTCCGCCGGAGCGGATGGAAAGCTCCACGGCGGCCCTCAGGCCCGCAAGCCCGGTCCCCAGTATCAGCACATCGTGGGTGACTGTCTGATCCATAGCGACTCAGTCTACTTTTGCCCGCGGCTGGCTGTCAAAGGGTTTTCCCTTGCGGTCTCCCGGGGGGGGTGATAATCTCAAGGCGCGAGGTCTTCGATTGCCAGGACGGTCCTTCCCGCACGGGCAGTGACGTGTCTTGGCCACGCGTTGAGGAGGGGGTACTTTCTATGAAGCGGTCGGCGATCCATGATTGGGCATCGGTCATCATCGTTCAAGCGCTGGTTGCAGCGCTCGCTTCATGTCCTGCCCTGGCCCGCACCTGGAACATCAGCCCGGCCGGCACCGGGGACGCGCCTACCATTCAAGCCGGAATCGACTCCGCCGCGGCAGGAGACACGGTCCTGCTCGAGGCGGGGACCTACACCGGTTCGGGCAACCGCGACGTCTTCTTCAACGGTAAGGCCATAGTCCTGCGCGGCGGCTGCGACCCGATGGACTGCGTCATCGACTGCGAGGGAAGCCTGTCCGAGCCCCACGGCGCCTTCCGGTTCTACCCAGCGGATTCGGCCTCCGCGCTGGAGTGCGTGACCATCCAGGGCGCCTGGCTGTCGGTCGGGGCGGTATACTGCGGTGGCGGCTCTCCCACGATAAGGGACTGCGTGCTCCAGCAGAACCAGTGTGACGGCGACGGGGGCGCAATCACAGTGGGCTCCTTCAGCGCGCTGACCGTGATAGGCTGCGAGTTCCGGGAGAACTCTGCGGCGGGTAACGGCGGGGCGATCTCGGTGTACGGGGGCGCCGAGCTTGTGGCCTCGAACTGCCTCTTCAGCGACAACTCGACCAGCGGGGGCGGCGGAGCGGTGGGCGCCAACGACGCCGAAGTTGTGATCGACAGTTGTGTCTTCTGCAGCAACACGGCCGCGATTGCGAGTGGCGCCCTGGATTTTAGAGAGGGCGCGCACATCATCACCAATTGCAGGTTCCTGAGGAACTCGGCGCAGAGCTGCGGGGCAGCGGTCTTCTCGATGTGCAATGTGGCCATGGCCTACTGTGTCTCCAATATGAACCGGGCGGCCTTCAACACGGCGTCAATGCTCTTCTATGACTGCTCGGCCTCAATCGCCAACTGCACCTTCTCGGCGGACTCCACTGGGTTCTTCTTCGACAACGTGCTGCGCTTCGAGACCGGCACGCCCCCGGTGGTAACCAACACCGTCATCGCCTTCGGCAGGAACTGCCGGGCCATAGGGTGCGTCAACACCTCGAGCAATCCCTCGCTCACCTGCTGTGACATCTACGGCAACTCCGGTGGCGACTGGGTGGACTGCATCGCGGGACTGGGGGGCGCGGCCGGCAACTTCTCGGCCGACCCCAAGTTTTGCAGCATCGCCACGGATTACCTGTGCGTGGAGGACTGCTCACCCTGCCTCGCGGGCGGCAACACCTGCGGCGTTGACGTGGGCGCCATGGGGGCAGGCTGCGCCTGTGGCGAGGCCACCGAGCCCACCACCTGGGGCAGGATCAAGGCCAGCTACAGATAGGACGTTGCGGATCGGCCGCAGGCGGGCCGGGCCGATTGACAATCTTGTCGAAGCTGACGTATCATTCCCGCCATTGACCGGCAGACTCAACTTGGCAGATCTCCATAAGGAGGCATAGGGTGACAGCGCGTAAGTGGGCTCTTGCTGCAATCTCCTTGATCATGGTGGCTCTCGGCATAGGCTGTGGCGGCGAGCACGCCTCGGAACCCGACACTGTACCGCCCGCAACCGTGGGCGATCTTCGGGTTCAATCCGTGGATTGTGACCGCGTGAGCCTGGAGTGGACTGCCCCCGGTGATGACGGCACCGCGGGGCGAGCGGCATCCTATGATCTGCGTTACTCACACGACATGATAACCGGGGACAACTGGGTCTCCGCGACGCCGTGCGCGAGCGAACCGGCGCCCAAGTCGGCAGGTCAGACCGACGGCCTGACCTTGGAGGATCTGGTGCTCGGCACCACCTACTACTTCGCTGTCGCGACAAAGGACGAACAGGGCAACGAATCCGGACTCTCCAATGTCGCCACCTGCCTCATAGGCACCAACGATATTGTCTGGGTCTACGACGGGCTGGCACTGGACCAGGATTGGGTCACCTCCGCAACCAGTCTCTCGGCAAACTGGGCAGGCGCGTCGTGCGGTGATGGCTACGAGTATGCAATCGGGACGTCGGCCGGGGGTACCCAGGTGGTGGACTGGACCTCATCGGGATCTGAGGCTCACGCTACTCACCAGGGCCTGGCGCTCGTGGAGGGAGAAACCTACTACTTCTCGGTACGTGCGCTGATGGGTAGCCAGTATACGGCCGTCAAGTCCTCGGACGGGGCCGCGGTTGACTCAAGCGCGCCGACGTCGGCCGTGGACTTGCTGCCCCAACAGGTGACCCAATTCAGCTTCGATGTCTCCTGGTCGGGCAGCGATGCCGTCTCCGGTCTCAAGTACCTCGATATCCAGGTCCGGGACGGCGCCGGTTCGTGGACGGACTGGTTGACCGCAACCCCGCCGACTTCATCCATATTCAATGGGACGCTTGACCATGCCTACTCCTTCCGCTCGCGTGCCTATGACATGGCCGGGAATGTGGAGGCCTACCCCACGGACCCCGATGCGACCACGGTGATTACGTGCGCTTACCGATTCCTCGACAAGTGGGCGATTGAGGGTGGCGACCCGGGCGAGGCGGGCTATCCGCATGGGCTGACGGTTGACAAGTACCGGTTCGTCTACGTCACAGAGTTGAACGGCTGTCGGGTACAAAGATTCACCCACCTCGGCAGCTTCAACGATTCGTGGGGCACCTCGGGAAGCGGAGACGGTGAATTCAGCCTTCCCTGTGACATAGCTGTGGACGACTCGGGATATGTCTACGTGGTGGATGTAGGCAACAAGCGGGTCCAGAAGTTCACTTGGGGCGGCACCTTCGTCGGGAAATGGGGAAGCGAGGGGACGGGTGACGGTGAGTTCATGAATCCCAGGGGCATTGCCATTGACGGCGCAGGGTACGTCTATGTGACGGACATGGACAACGAATGCGTCCAGAAATTCACGCGCAACGGCGCCTTCGTTGCAAGGTGGGGCGAGGCTGGAACTGCCGATGGCCAGATGGCGGGGCCTACCGACGTGGCAGTCGGGCCATCCGGCACGCTCTATGTGGCCGAGTTCTATGGCCAGCGCATCCAGGAGTTTACACCCAACGGCCAGTTCATAAGGAAATGGGGCGGGCCGGGAACCGGTGCCGGGGAATTCCGTGATCCTCAGTTTATTGCGATTGACGCCGCCGGTCACGTGTTCGTCTCAGATTACAACAATCACAGGATTCAGAAGTTCACCTCCGACGGGATGTTCCTTACAGGCTGGGGTGACCAGGGTAGCTCCGATGGCCAGTTCCGCAACCAGATGGGCTTGGCGGTGGACGAAGCCGGGTATGTCTACGTCGGCGACTACGACAACTCCCGGGTTCAGAAGTTCGAGTCGCTGTGTCCGTAGCCGGTCCGGCGCCGAACCCCATTGACAAACACCCGGTTTGGACTATCTTAGGTCAAGATCTTCTTGGAGCGCTGAGTGTGAGCCCCGACGAGGGTGGTATTCCTCCGCGCAGTGAGTGAGCGTATCCCGGAGAGAGGGTGCCGACGCCATGAAAGCTAGCCACACGTATTCTGCCCGGCGAGATCTGTCCCAGCCGGCTCGCGGGTCTGGATTCCTGGAGAAGGGTTGGGTCCTGGCCAACCACATCTTCATGTCGATCCACGCCGCGTTCCTGTTTCCCTACTACATCATGAGAATCCTGGAGGGCCTGGGCGTCACGGTCACGGTCAAGATCCTGCCCGACTCCTTCGTGATAGAGGCCATAACCGGCGCGGTCTACGCCTTCTTCACCTTCTACATAGCCGTCGGCTGGCACGAGCGGGGCCACTACCTCGAGGCGGTCCGTCAGATC
>JBAQHK010000110.1:0-1794 GCA_049288275.1 bacterium
TGATGCTGATGTCGCTCTCGACCTGCAAGGGCCCGTTGGGCATGGTCGTGGCGATGCCGACTCTGCCGGAGTTGTCCACGTAGACGGCATCCTCAGGATTCCCATCGGCGGCATCCAGGGAGTGCCCATCCACCGAGGAATCCGCGTAGGCATCGGCAGGACGGCCCCCCAGCATCACCGCATTGGTGGCCACGGTGGCATTGTCCGCGCTGTCGGCCTGCTCGGCCCGGTACGCAAAGGGAACACTTACGATCTCCCGCCGCGGCGCCAGAATCTCGCCGTCGACTTCGGTCTCGAGCCAGCACGGCTCCCCGAAGCTGATCTCTATGGGGTTCACGCTCCCCAGCAGAGTGGAGAAGACACCAGTGGAGTCGGCTGACTCGCTCTTGGTCTCCGACCACAGCAGTGCCCCCGCCACGGCGTCGTCGTAGATCCTGAAGACCAACGAGTGCGATCCGGGAAGCGCCTGCCCCGCCCCGTCGGTGAGCCGCCCCTGGTAACTTACCTTCTTAGGGACATCCCCCGAAGCCCCGGCCGCGAGCAAGCACAGCAGAACAAGTGTCGCGGGCAACATCCGAATCCAGACAAGCGATCGCGCCGAAACGTCTCCTCTGAGCATGAACGCACCTCCTCCGATGAGCATTTAGGCACATGATAGTAGGGAAATCAAAGAAATTGGGGACACTATACTAGTTTCGCAGGGCCGGCGAAAACTGGGGAAACTGGGGGAAACTGGCCCGGAAACTGGGGACATCATACTAGTTTCGTGGAGGCCCCGTTCGGAGGGGAATCGAGTGGGATTAGAGCCCTTGGCCCCGGGAAACTAGGTTGATGTCCCCAGTTTTCTCCGTGCGAGCTCGCGCTTGAAGGCGAAGAAGGCGGGAATCGATGCCGCCTGAAGCAGGACCGCAAAGGCGACCACGTACTTGATCGCGACCCCGTAGAGCGCGCCTATGGCGAGGCTTCCCACGAACCACGAGAGCCCGAAGGCCAGATAGAAGACCCCGTAGGCCCAGCCCCGGCGCGCCAGAGGTACCATGTCGCCGATCGCGGCCCGCATGATGGTTTCGTGAATCCCAAGAGCGACACCCCAGAGCACAATGCCTGCCATCGCCACCGACATTCGCGACCAGAAGGCAAGCGGAGCCATCACAAAGCTTATCACGGGCAGCGCCAGCAGCACGCTCATCCCCCTACGGTCGTAGAGCTTGCCTATCACAAGCGCGGCGACTGCATCCACCCCCATGGCGATCGCATATATGAGCGGAATCATGGCGTCGCCGGCCAGGCTCTTGGCCTTAAGGTGGAACGAGATCAGCTGGAAGTTGGCGAAGCCGCAGATGGTGAGGCACGTGAAGACAAGATAGAGCCAAAAGACGCGGGGCACGCCGCCGTCCGCCCCGCTACTGTCCATCTTGTGGGGCTCGGGGAACTTCGCCCGCGCATAGACCAGCACCGCGATCATCACGACGAAGGGAATCAACAAAACCTTGAAGCCGATTCGGTAGCCCTCGAGCGGGCTTGCCGAGTCGCCGGAGAGCGCAATCGCCGCGGTGAAGATCAGAGGCCCGGCGAAGGCGCCGATCTGGTCCAAGGCCTCATGAATGCCGAAGGCCCAGCCGGTGCCGATCGCCTTCCCGGCGCTCGATAGTATGACCTCGCGGGCCGGAGTCCGCACGGCCTTGCCGAGGCGTTCGAGCAGAATGAACAGAGCCGCCACTTCCCAGCGCCCGGCGAGAGCGAGAAACGGGACCGCAAGGATCAAGCCGTAGCCCACGAAGACCATGGTCCAGT
>JBAQHK010000111.1:0-5313 GCA_049288275.1 bacterium
ACCCGGGCTCGGCGTGTATCTGGTGATGTTCCGGTCGATCGCTCGCTTGCCGGCCGCCTTGACGTTCTCGGGTGTGGGGAAGTCCGGCTCGCCAACGCTCAGGTCGATTACATCAATCCCCTGGGCGGCCAGTTCCTTGGCCTTGGCGCTTATGCGCAGAGTCTCGGAGGCCCCTATCGAGGCTATGCGCCTGGAGATCATTGATCCGGATTCGTCAACCATACAGCGGGATTATAGCCGGCCGCGAGCGGAGAATCAACTGCGACCGATGTGGTGCGCGGATTGTCTGGCGCCGTGGTTCACCGCCCGCCCGATTCGTGGTATGCTTCGACCGCTGGCGCTGACCAGGGAAGATCCGACCCGAGTCGAGAAGGGAGCCGGGCAGATGAGCCAAGCTCATGAGGTCATGCAAGTGCTGCTCAATCGCAAGTCAGTCCGGGCTTACGACAGGCGGCCGATCGGCGACGAAGCCAAGGCCGCGATCCTGCGGGCGACGCTGCGCGCTCCGACCGCAGGGAACCTCATGCTCTACTCGATCATCGAGGTCAAGGACCAGGCTGCGAAGGACACCCTCGCCAAGACCTGTGACAATCAGCCCTTCATAGCCAAGGCGCCCTTGGTGCTACTCTTCCTGGCGGACTACCAAAGGTGGTGGGACTACTTCGCGGTCTCGGGAGTGGAGGCTCTGGCCCGCGCGAGGGGAGAGCCCGTTCGCCGGCCGCAAGAGGGCGATCTCATGATAGCCTGCTGCGATGCCCTGATCGCGGCCCAGACCGCCGTCATCGCGGCGGAGTCCCTCGGGATCGGCTCCTGCTACATCGGCGACATCATGGAGAACTACGAGACCCACCGGGCCTTGTTCGGCCTGCCGCAGTACGCGCTGCCCATCTGTCTGGTGTGCTTCGGGTATCCCACGAAGCAGCAGCAGGAGAGACCTCTCACACCGCGCTTCGAAGAGAAGTTCATCGTGTTCGAGGACGCGTACCGGCGCTTGGGGGAGAGCGAGCTCCGAGAGATGTTCCAGGATCGCGAGGCGCGCTTCGCGCGGGCGCGGGAGGACGGCGCCGCGATCCATGGCTTGGCCGCCGGCGGAGCCGCCAGCGCAGCGGCACCGGCCAACGTCGCGCAACTGATGTACCTGCGCAAGTTCACCGCCGACTTCACCAGGGAAATGACCCGTTCGGTCCGGGCCATGCTGCGGGCGTGGAACGGTGGATGAGGGGCTAGCGAGCGGAGGTGTTCGCTGGGCGGTACGTGATTGCAGTCGGGCCCGTTCGCGACGGGTGGACAGGAGTGCGAGAAGGGGCTATCATCGGTGACACTATGAGACCAAGCTACGAATTCTCGAAGATGAAGGGCCGTAGGGACCCCCACGCGAAGCGGCTCGGGCGGTCTTCGGCGGCAAAGACGAAGGCGCTTGATGCGCTGATCACCTCCCGCGGCTACAGCGACTTCAAGTGGATCAATCCCAAGGACATCATTGTCGCCGAGTGGGTGCGGATGAAGTGTCGCTTCGGCTGCAGCGGCTATGGCAGGAACGCGTCCTGCCCGCCCAACGTGCCCGAGGTCGCAGAGTGCCGGCGCTTCTTCGACTCGTACGCCACCGGCGTCGTCTTCCATTTCGCCAAGAAAGTCGCGGATCCCAAGAAGCGCCACGTCTGGACCGTCGGCATCACCCGGGACATGCTCAAGTTGGAGCGCGAGGTCTTCCTGGCCGGCTACCACGAGGCCTTCCTGCTCCCCATGGACAGCTGCTACCTGTGCGCTCGCTGCCCCGGCGTGAGAGAGCTGTGCAAGCAGCCGGCCCTGGCGCGACCCACTCCCGAGGCGCTGGCCGTGGATGTCTACGCGACCGCGAGGCAATGGGGCTATCCCATCGAGGTGCTGCGGGACTACTCCGAGACCATGAACCGCTACGCCTTCCTGCTCGTCGAGTAGCGAGGCCGAGAGTGGCAATCGCCATAACTGCGAGCAACCTCACCAAGAAGTACGGCGACTTGACGGCGGTGGACGGGATTTCCTTCTCCATTGCCGAGGGGGAGTGCTTCGGCTTCCTCGGGCCCAACGGGGCTGGCAAGACCACCACGGTCAGGATGATCCACTGCGTCTCGCCGATCACCTCGGGGACCATCACCGTGATGGGGCAGCCGGCCCACATAGACAACCGCGCCATCAAAATGATGACGGGAGTGGTGCCTCAGGAGATCACCCTCGACCGTGACCTCACGGTGTATGAGAACCTGCGGGTGTTCGGCTACTTCTTCAACATCCCCGGGGCCGAGGCGCGCCGGCGGATCGATGAGCTCTTGGCCTTCGTGGAGCTTGAAGCCAAGCGCAACAGCAAGATCAGCGATCTCTCGACAGGGATGAAGCGAAGGCTCCTCATAGCGCGGGCGCTCCTCAACAAGCCCCGCCTCATCATAGCCGATGAGCCGACGACGGGCCTCGATCCCCAGGCGCGACACTTGATCTGGCAGCGGCTACGGCTCCTCAAGCGCCAGGGCGCAACACTCATCCTCACCACTCAGTATATGGAAGAAGCGCAGCAGCTCTGCGACCGGATCGTGGTGATGTACCAGGGCAGGATCCTGCGCGAGGGAGCGCCGTCGCGGCTGGTGGAGGAGGAGATCGGACGCGAGGTGGTGGAGATTCGCGTCCCCGAAGGGTCCGAGGAGCCCGGGGAGGGCCAGAACCTGGTGGCCGCGCTTGAAGGGCTTGGCGGCGCCGCGTGCGGGCACGAGCAAGTGGGGGATACCATCTACTTCTATTGCCGGGACGGCAAGGACCTGATGAGGAAGGCGGTCGAGATGAACCTGGCGAGCGTCTTGAATCGCCCCGCGACCCTCGAGGATGTCTTCCTGAAACTCACGGGCAGGAGCCTGATAGAGTGAGCGCAAACCAGGTAATCGCGGACCCAGGAAGCGCCGCCCGAATCAGCGTGCCGGGCGGCTGGTATCGCCTCAACCTCTCCTATCGCATCTTCTAGTCTTCCTGAGGAACCTGATCTCCTACAAGCGCTTCGTGGTGCCGACCCTGGTGGTGAGCATCGGGCAGCCGCTCTTCTATCTCATCACCTTCGGCATCGGCCTGGGAGCATATATGGGGGCCTTCGGCGGCAAGCCCTATCTGCATTTCCTGGTCCCCGGTGTGCTGATCTCCTCGGTGATGCTGTCGTCAAGTTTCGAGTGCCTCTACGGCACCTTCGTCAAGATGGTCCACGAGCGGCTGTACGATTCGCTGGTGGCCACTCCGGTCTCGGCCGAAGACGCCGTGGCGGGGGACATTGCCTGGGGAGCCTTCCGAGGCCTGATCGGCGGCGTCTTGATGATCGTGGTGGCAGCCTTCATGGGCATCTATCCCGCGTCGGTGTTGAGTGTGCTGCTGCTTGTGGTGCTGATGATCTTCGTGGGAGTGCTCTTCGGCTCCATGGCAATGATCATCACGTCCTTTGCGCCCAACTTCGACTTCTTCAACTACTACACCGAGCTGGTGCTGACGCCTATGCTCTTCTTCTCGGGGGTCTTCTTTCCGCTGGACAAGTTCCCGGCGTGGATGAAGACCTTCGCCAACTTCCTGCCCTTGACTCACGCGGTCAGGATCTCGCGGGCGGCCTTCGGGGGAGCGGCAGGAGGGGATGCTGGGGCCGCCGGCGGAGTCGGCGGAGCCCACTCGGAGACTGCCCCGGGTGTGCTCGTGAGTTTCCTCATCCTCCTGGCCATCGAGATCGTCGCCTTCTGCATCGGCATCAAGCGGATGAAACGGCGGCTGATTAAGTAGGCGGTGAGTTGTGTGGTGACAGATGGGTAAGGACAGCGGGCACATGATGGGACGGCGAGTGATTGTGATCGGGGCAGGGGCGGCGGGCCTCGTGGCCGCGGGGCAGGCAGCGGAGGCCGCGGGGCACGCCCGCGCGGCGTCCGAGGTCGTCGTTCTTGAGAAGATGACGCAACCGGGTCGCAAGCTCCGCATCACCGGCAACGGCCGCTGCAATCTCACCAACTGGGATCCTCTGCCGGAGTTCATCGCGCAGTTCGGCCGCAACGGGCGGTTCCTGCGTTCGGCGTTTTCCCAGTTCTTCGCGCCCGAGCTGGTGGCTTTGCTGAAGAGGATTGGAGTTCCGACAGTGACCGAGGGCCAGGGGCGGGTCTTTCCCGCGAGCGGTCGCGCCCAGGACGTAGTGGATGCTTTGGCGCGGTGGGCCGGGGCTGCCGGGGTGAGGTTCGCGACCGGGTCCCCGGCCGAACGCCTGGTTGTTGAGGATGGGCGAGTGACAGGTGTGGGTGTAGGCGGGGCAGAGATACACACTTGTGATGCTGCGATCCTCGCCACCGGCGGGGCGTCCTACCCGGCTACGGGCTCAACAGGCGATGGCTACCGCCTGGCAACGGCTGTGGGCCACAACATCTTCCCAATCCGGCCGGCCCTTGTTCCGCTCGAGACCGCCGGAGGTGTGGCGCGGAGGCTGCAGGGTGTGAGCTTGGGGGACGTTTCAGTGCGCGTTCTGGTGGATGGGGAACCTGTGGCGGCGGGCGTGGGACCCAGCGCACCTCGGGGTCCGGGCCTGGGCGCCGCCCGCGGTGAGATGCTCTTCACCCACTTCGGCGTGTCGGGGCCGGTGATCATCCGGGTCAGCAATAAGGCCGTGGATGCGCTGGTCGCCGGCGCGGGTGTCACCCTGTCGCTTGATCTCGCGCCGGATCTTGCCGAGCGGGACCTGGATGCGCGGCTGCTTGAGGAGTTCGCCACGCACGGTCGCCGGAAGGTGGGCACGGTCCTCGGCGCCTTGCTGCCCGGCAAAATGGTGGACGTCTTCTGCGACCTCGCTGGGGTCTCGCCCGACAAGCCGGCCAACCAGCTGACTGCCGATGAGCGCAGGCGCCTTCGGGAGTGGCTCAGGGACTTCCGGCTCGAGGTCACCGGCCACCGCGGCTTCAATGAGGCCATCGTCACTGCAGGCGGAGTGGACCTGCGCGAGGTCGATCCCCGCACCATGGCGTCGCGCCTGGTCAAGGGTCTCTACTTCGCGGGCGAAGTGCTGGACCTGGACGGAGCCAGCGGCGGGTACAACCTGCAGGCCGCCTTCTCAACCGGCTGGCTCGCCGGGCACTCCGCCGCCCTGGCAACCTAAGCCTGGCGATTGGCCACTCATGGCAAGCACGGCATTCGAGTCGGGCCCTCCACACTGAACAGCGTCTTGACACTAAGACACTATAGTGCTATAATGTCGTAGAAAGTGAGGTGGTTTGCGTGAGCGACCTGAGCAAGCGCGCGACAATATACCTTGAGCCGGTGCTTCACCGGGCGCTTCGCCTC
>JBAQHK010000112.1:0-28226 GCA_049288275.1 bacterium
CAGGCGAGCGTGGTCACAAGCGGCACGCCCGCGGTCAACATTCCTGACTATCCTCCGCTGGAGGCCGTCCTGGCCAGAATCGCCCAGCTAGGCCGGCACGTGATCGTGGATTCCGGCAGGCTGGCCCAGGAGGCAGGAGCGGCTCGCGCTCAGAACATGGTGATGCTGGGAGCAGCGGCCCGATTCCTCATAGTGAACGAGGCGGATCTCAAGGAGTTCATCCGGCAGATCTTCGAGCCCCGCGGGGAAGCCGTGGTCGCCGCCAACCTCAAGGCCTTCGACCTGGGACAGGCAGCGGCTTTACGCGCCTAAGCCCATCCCGCACCGCAGGCAGCACCCCCGGCTGCACCAATGTGCCCACCCCGGACCGCGGGCCAATCCAGCGTCGCTGCGAGCTCGCCCCGGCGGCTCAGTAGATCGGCGGACAGCCCGTGCCCTCACCCCAGGCCCCGATCACCCCGTCGCAGGGATAGCCGGTCGGGTGATTGCCTGGCAGGCATGGGGAGCCGGACCTCAGCCGGAGGTCCCCGTTGGGCGCGTCACAGAAGGCCGGATTGGCCGAAAAGTTGCCGTTGACGACCTCCTGGCTCTCGATGCATCCGACCCAATCGCCTAACTCGTTCCCGTTGACATCGCAGCAGGTCAGGGTCGGAGTGCTCTCCTCGTCGAAACAACGCACTCCCGGCGCCCCGGTGTTGAAAGCTATGACTGTCCTGGTGATCACGGCAGGTGAATTGCTCCTGCAGTAGACCGTCCCATACTGCGAGAGCGAGTGATTCCCGTAGAAGGTGCACTCGCTGAGCGCGGGCGTGGAGTGGTCCCAGCAGCAGAATCCTGATCCGGATACCGCGGAATTGCCCACGAATGTACATCCCAAGATCTTCGGTGAAGAGTGGTTCCAGGTCATGATCCCACCGCCCGCTTGGTCCGCCACATTGTCACGGAGGATGCACTTCCTGACGATTCCGGACCCACCGATGAAGACTCCACCACCCCATCCGGAATAGACGCTTGCCTCTGTAGCGTGTCCGCCTGTGAGGGTGAGGCCTGCCATGGTATCGGCCTGCTCGCTGTTCCACCACACAACGCGCCCGAGCCCACCGGCATCAATGGTCACACTTGCGGGGTCGCCTGCCGAACTCCTGAGACTTATGCCAAGGGCCACGCCAAGATCATGCTCCAAGTAGGTTCCGGGGCGGATCTCAACCGTCATCCTGGACAGTTGTAGACGATCTTCTGCGATGGCAAGCCCTCTGGCAATCGATCTGACCGGCCGAGTGGTTATACCCGTGCCGGTCTCGTCGTCTCCCGCCGCGCTGTCCACGTATGTGATGGTGAACCTGACGGTCACGCAGCAGCTGTCCATCTTGGAGGTATCTTCCTGGGAGACAGCCTTTACCGAGACCTGCGGCACGGCCGGTACGCTGTCGGGAGCCCTATAGGTTGCGGGATTGCCCGGAGCGATAGTGCCGACAACATCGTCGCCGCCGGCCAAGCCGTTGACGTACCAGGTTACTGCGTGGTTCTCACCACCTGTGACGGTGGCCGTGATCTCAAGGGCCTGGGCCACCTCCACTCCGGCGGAGTCCACTGAGAGCTCGAGGCCGGTCACAGGCTTGGGAGACTCGTCATCGCCGCACCCGCTCAGCAGCGCCAGCGCAGCGGCCACACTGACAAACAGAACCAGACCTTCACTCGCTGGAACTCGCATTGCCAGCCTCCTCGGCAAGGTCTTTCCGCCTGCGGCTGCCGGGAGTCAGAGCACGGAAGTGTGCAGCACCCTGCAAGTCAAGGTGTAGCACGGCGCGAAGCTGATTTCAAGGACATACCGATGGCTATGGATATGGGGTCGCAGGCATACCCCGCCCCCGCACCAGACCACCCCGCCGTTCGGGGGCTCTACCTGAGCACCACGACCTTGACCGCGGTCGAGAAGGCCCCCGCGTCCAGCCGGGCGACGTAGATGCCGGGCGAGACCTCGCGGCCGGCCTCGTCGCGGCCGTCCCAGCGGGCGGCATGTTCGCCGGCAGCGAGACTGCCGTCCTCAAGGAGCGCCACCCTACGCCCCGAGACGTCATACACCGCAAGCCTGACCGGACCTGACACGCTCAGGGCGAAGCGCAGCGTGGCGCCAGCCGAAAGCGGATTGGGGACGGGAGAGGCCAGGGACGCCGTGAGACCATGGTCGCGGTCCACAGCGGCGCCGGGCTCGTGCATCGCAACCAGCCAGCCGTCGAAGCCGCCCGAGCCGTAGGAATTGGTATGGCCGGCGACCAGGTAGACGCCCGGGGAGACCTGAGCCACGGAGCTGCCCCAGTCGTTGCCGGCGCCGCCCAGGGTCACGATGTCCACGAAGCCGAGGCTGGGCAGCCGCTTCAAGACCAGCAGGTCGTTTGACTGGTCGGCGACCAGCTTCGTCGCCCCGACGAAGACCTGGCCCCCGTCGTGGGTCGGGCACAGCGAGTTGGCGTACTGGTAGTAGGAGCTCTTCCACTTGCGGCCGCCGGTCTCGTTGCCGTCGAGATCCACGGTCAACAGGCAGGCATCCGAGACATCGCGGATCTCCACCGCCACGTAGCCGGCCGCCACAAGCGCGGTGTCCGCGACCAGATCCAGATCCATCCCCCAGTCGGGGCTGCTGTAGGCGGGATCGCCGTAGAAGTTCTCCCAGACCAGACCGCCGTCGGGATCGATCTTCACCACGTAGATGTCCAGCTCCAGGGTAAGCGAATCGCTGGTGCCGCAGGCCGCGTAGCAGTTGTCCTGGGTCTCACAGACGCTCTGTCCCCACTCGAACCTGCTGCTGCCGCAGGTGCGCGTCCAAGCGGTGTCGCCGGCCGAGTCGACCTTGAGCATGTACAGGTCGTTCTCACCGGCACCGTAGGAATCGGTGCAGCCGGTCACGACGAGGTAGCCGTCGTGGGTCGCGCAGACGGCACGCGCTTCGTCCGACTCGGGGCCGCCGTAGGTCCTGGTCCAGACGGTGTCGCCGGAGGCGTTTATCTTCAGGAGATAGACGTCCTCCCTGCCGGCGCCGAAGGACAGGGTATAGCCTGCGATCACGTAGCACCCATCGCCGGTCTCGCAGACCCCGCAGCCGTAGTCCATCCCGTCGCCGCCGTAGGCGCGGGTCCACAGGGTGTTACCCCCGGCGTCAACCTTGACCGCGAAGACGTTTGAGTTGGCGGGACCGAAGGAATAGGTATAACCCACGGCAACGGCGCCGCCGTCCGTCGAGCGCACGACAGCGCGGAAACCGTCGTTCTCCGCCCCGCCGTACGTTCTCATCCACAGGCTGTCGAGCGTGGCCCAGGCCGACGCGGCGGCCGCCATGAGTATCGCGAAGACCAGTGCTGTCTTTTTCATCGGGACTCCCTCGCCGCCCTGAGGCTGTCTATGGCCGAGCGCATGATCTCACAGACCCTCCAGGCGTTGGTTTGATTGCGGGTGCTGGTCAGGATGTTGCCGTCCAAGACCGGCGGCACCGGCTCTCCGGCCCAGATCGCCCCCGCGTCCAAGTACTCCTGCAGAAAGGGGGTGGCGCCGGTCACCCGGTGGCCTTCCACGACGTCCGCCGCGGCCAGGACCCGTGTGCCTGCGCAGAAGCCCACCAGAAGCAGGCCGAGGCTGTCCGCCTGCGCGACCAGGGCGAGGGCCTCGGGGCTGTCCATGAGCTGCGAGTGGCTCGCGCCGTTGGCCATCATCACCGCGAGGCAGTCGAACGGAGCGACGTCGCTGACCTCGCTGACCAGCGTGTCCACGGTCATGGGGCCGCCGTAGTAGCAATTGGCGACCACCGGCTGCAGTGCCGCGGTGGTCACGTCCCAGCCGTAGGTCTCCTGCACGTCACGCACCCAGTTGTAGTTGGTACCGAAGTTGTCGCACATGAGCATCAGCACCTTCACGACACCCGACCTGGTGGTGGTAGCCGCTCCGGAAGCCGGTGTCTGCAAGTCCATGGCCAGCGCCCCTGTTGTAAGCACCCCTGTCGCCTGCACAAGGCTCGCCTGCCGGTGCTGCCGTGCTGCCGCGGCCACCACCTGGTCGGGATTGACTTCCACGTAGCTCGCAACGATCGCTGCGAGAACCAACAAGCCCAAGGTCACGTTTCTCATAGGAGCCTCCCTCGTCCCGGCCGGAAAAGGGCCGGGTGTCTCGCGGTTTCATCCCGCGCATTCATCGCTTGGTCTCGAACATCTTCCGCAGTCTCTCGAACCCCGGTGACTCGTACGGAGGAAGGTGCTTGAAGTAAGACTTGTAGGCCGCCTTCAGTTCCGTTCCAGATGCACCAGCCTCGATCCTGGTGACGAACTCCTCGCCGAGGATGCTCATCTTGAGATAGGTGAACACCACCCACGACAGGAAAGGGCTGGCCGACCAGCACGCCTGCACGACGCGCTCGCCGTCGGTCGACAATGACGAGATCAGGAACTCCCTGCCGTCGGTCGACAGCACGAATTGATGCACCCGGGCGCGGCTCGGGATTTCGTACCCGGCGTAGTAGGCGCTGACGCGCGCCCCCGCCAATTTTGCGATCTCCGGGGATATCAGAGCCACTTTGACGCCCCGCTTCACCGCCGCCTCGATGTCCGGCCGTATCACCTTGAGGGGCGCGTGATCGAGGTCCAGCAGGGCCGCCTTCTCGCACGAGCCCAGCATCCTGCGCGCGCGCTGGTAGACCTGCTCCGGGGTCTTGAGCTGATAGACCAGGCTGTCGGGCGGGGCCGGCTCGATGGTCTTGAGCTGCCCGGCGGCCTCCCGCTTGCCTCTGAGGAAGCGCTGCTCCAGAAGATCCAGGAACTCCGCAGCCGGGACGGCTCGCCAGAGCTGGGTCTCTCCAACGTCCACCACCACCGCGCCCTTGGCGGCCAACGAGGCCAACACGCCGTAGGCCGCGCCGCGCGTGCGGCTTATCGCCTTGGCGATTTGATAGCCCGTGGCCGGAGAGTACCCAAGCAGATACACGTACACCTCGGCCTCCACCCTGGTGAAGCCGAGGTCCTCCAGAGAACGAAGAGTCGCCGCCTTGTTCAAGCTCCGTCACCTCCTGGTCATGGAGTAGTCTATTAATTGTATACTACCTTCCTCTCCCACTGTCAACCCGCTAAGTCATCTGCCACCACACCGCCCGAAGATGCCGCCGGGGGGCGACGATTTGGGCCCGCGGCGGTATAATAGATGCGAGTCGCGTGGCCTGAGAAGGGCCGCGCCCAATGGACCTTTGGTCGGCCCCAAACCCAATGGAGGTGCTGGTCATGAACCACCCGCGCCAAGCATCACGAAATCAGCCGAAGGTCTCGAGACCAAGTCCGCACAACCTGCGGCATCAGCCCTTGCCACATCACGACCTGCGGCATCAGCGCGCGGGGCATCAGTTGCGGCGCGCTCTGCGGAGCCCTCTGGGGAGCCCACTGCTCGCCGGGATTCTCGCTCTGCTCTGGGTGCTCGTCCGCAGCGGGGCCAGTCCCCGCAGACTCGCCTACCCGTGCCAACGCGCGGCCATGTCAACTGCGGTCGTCGCCCTCGGCGTCCCCGTGGCCGCCGTCCTTGTGGCGGCGGGGCGGCGCCTGAGGCTTGCGGCCGGGAAGCCCCCGGCCCGGGTGGCGGTCCTTGCGGCCTCGGCCGTTGCCCTGGCGGCGCTGGCCGCAAGCTGGTGGGGCTGGCCGGGCTACTTGCCGGAGGCCGGCGGATATCTGCGCGCGGCCTTCTCGGAAGAGGCGCTCCTGGGTCCGGGCTACCCGGCCTCTCAAGCCAAGTACCTTGGCGCCAAGCTGGAGTCGCCGGCCTCCTACCGCGCCGAGATCTACGATGTCGTCGACTGCCAGGTCAAGCCCACCGGCAACAGGTTCATAGGCGTGGACAATCTGATCGCCCTGATGGGCCGACAGGGCCTCAAGTTCTACCGATCCGGCACCACGTCCCTCGCCGGCGGGCCCGATGGCATAGTCGGATCCGGCGACGTGGTCGTCGTCAAGATCAACTACCAGTGGACCCAGCGCGGCGGCACCAACGTCGACGTCCTGAGCGGGCTGGTCTCGGCAATCGTCAGGCACCCTGATGGCTTCACCGGGGAGATCGTGATTTGCGAGAACGGCCAGTTCATCGGCCTGGAGAACTTTGACCGCAGCGAGAACAACGCCCAGGACAAGACCCGCTCGCCCCACGATATCGTGCTGGCATTCCAGGCCCTGGGCCACAACATATCTCACTATGACTGGACCCTGGTGCGGGCGGATTCGGTCGCCGAGTACTCCGACGGTGACGCCGCCGACGGTTACGTCCTGGGCAGCTACGACCCCGAGGCCGGCGGCCGGGTGTCCTACCCCAAGTTCCAGACGGCGGCCGGAACCTGCATCAGTCTCAAGCGCGGCGTCTGGGACCCGGTGAGCGAGACCTACGATCGGGAGCACCTCAAGTTCATCAACGTGCCGGTCCTGAAGTCGCATCACGCGGTCTACGGCGCCACTGCCAGCGTGAAGCATTACATGGGAGTGGTGACCGACCTAATGGGCACAGGCTCCCACGGCGCGGTAGCGACCGGCCTGATGGGGACGCTGATCGCGGAGGTCGGCCTCGCCGACCTCAACATAGTGGACGCGATCTACATAAACGCCAACCCCAACTCCGGCCCGGCTACCGGCTATACCGGCGCGACGCGTTGGAAGGAGCTTGCTGCCTCGACCGACCCGGTCGCGCTGGACTTGTGGTCGGTCAAGCACATCCTCGTCCCCGGATTCCTTTCCAACGGCTTCGCCCCACCCTGGCCCGAGCCCAGCGCCGACCCCGACGACTCCACCAGCGACTTCAGAGTCTATCTGGACAACTCGATGTACGAGCTTCTGGGAGCGGGTGAGGTGGTGACCAATGACACCACGCTGATTGACGCCTGGACCTCCAGCGGCCGGGCCGGCGATTTCGACCAGGACGCCGACATCGACTCGGCGGACTACAATCAGTTTGCCTTGTGCTACACCGGACCCGGCGGCGGCCCGGTCGGGCCTGAGTGCGCCGCCGCGGATTTCGACGGCGACGGCGACCTGGACTGCGACGATTGGCGGACCTTCGAGTTCGTGTGGACCGGGCCGGGGGACCTTCCGGACCTCAGCCAGTGCGCCGCCGGAGCGATCGAGCCGCCGGGCGGCCACGCGGGTCCGGCATCGGCTCTGGGAGAGATTACCCCGAACCCCGCCACCGGCCGGACCTCGTTCCGGTACACCGTGGGTTCGCCGGGCCGCGTCATGCTGAGCGTGGTTGACGCCGCGGGTCGCACTGTCCGGCAGTTGGCGGACCGGGCGATGCCCGCCGGCGAGCACTGGGCCGCCTGGGACGGCACCAACGCCCAGGGCAGGACGGTCGCCGCCGGAGTCTACTTCATCAGGCTCGAGGCGCCGGGGTTTGCCGGCTCGAAGAAGGTGGCAATGTCGAGGTAACCGTCGCATCCGGGCCCTTGCGGTGGGCAAGCGCGACTTTGCCCCTATGCAGTCACGCAGCCCCGTGGTTATAGTACGGGCGCCGGATCCCCCTACGAGCGGCATACCCTTCGTTGCCGCAAGCGAATCCATATCCCCCCTCGATGTGGAGGTTGCCATGCAAGCCCGAAAGCCGCCCCGCTCCGGCGCAATCCCCGCCGTGACCACGAGACCCCGCGCCAACGCCGCCACCATGCTGACCGTCATATGCTGCGCGCTGGCGTCCCTTGTTCTGGCCTGGTGGTCGTCCGCAATCGGCCAGCATGCCGACGAGGCGGCCGTGGAATCCATCGCGGCCTTCCGCACCAACAATCATCCCAAGATAGACGGCGAGTTCGGGGACCACTGCTGGCAGTATGCCGCGCGCGTCACCAACTTCCTCCAGCACGAGCCCGAGGACGGCAACGCCCCCACGGAGTCCACCGCGGTGCAGGTGGCCTATGACGATGACGCGGTGTATGTGGCCATGCAGATGTACGACTCCGAACCCGACAAGATAGTCAGCCGCCTCACGCGCCGCGACAGGGATCAGGACGCCGACGCCGCGGCGGTTGTGCTGGACAGCTTTCACGATCACCAGACCGGGTACATGTTCCAGGTATACGCCTCGGGGACCCAGCAGGATGCCTACTTCTACAACGACAACTGGCAGGACAACGGCTGGGACGCGGTGTGGGAGTCGGCCACCAGGCGGACCGACGACGGCTGGACGGCCGAGTTCAAGATTCCCCTTGATTGTCTCAGGTTCTCGGCAACGGACAGCTCCACATGGGGGATCCTGTGCTCCCGCTGGATAACCCGCAAGCAGGAGCAAATCCGATGGCCTTACTTCTCAGAGAGCGCCAGCGGCTTCGTGTCCAACTTCGGGCACCTGACGGGCATGGAGAACCTCAAGCCCAAGAGGCAACTGGAGGTCCTGCCCTACGCGGTCTCCTACCAGGAGCGCGAGGCCACGCACCCCGGCAACCCCGACGGCAGGCGGCTCTTCGGCAACGCCGGAGTGGACCTCAAGTACGGCGTCACTCCCAACGTCACACTCAATGCCACCTTCAATCCCGACTTCGGCCAGGTCGAAGCCGATCTGACCTCGCTCAACCTCACCCAGTTCGAGACCTTCTACACCGAGAAGCGGCCCTTCTTCCTCGAGGGGCTGAACATCTTCTCGACTTACTACGATCTCTTCTACTCCCGGCGGGTGGGCAGGGCCCCTTCGAGGCCGGTGTGGGACGCCGTCGATTTCGTGGACAAGCCCGGCGCCACAACCATCCTGGGCGCCGCCAAACTGACCGGCAGGACCAGCGGCGGCACCACAATCGGAATCATGGAGGCGGCCACTCAGAGGGAGACCGCAACCTACCTGGATTCGGAAGAAGCCCGCAAGAAGGCGGTGGTCGAGCCGGAGGCCAACTACTTCGTGGCCAGGATCGCCCAAGACGTGATGAGGAACTCGCGCGTAGGAATAATGGCCACCGCCGCAAACCAGAAGACCGCTCACCCGGCCTACACCGGGGGCGTGGATTGGATCCTGCGCGGCTGGAACGGCTATTACTCCACCCACGGCCAGATCGTGGGCTCTGCGACCGGACGAGACCACCCGGGCTGGGGAGGGTTCCTCCGGCTGGCCAGGGAAGGCGGCGAGCACCTCAGGGCCAACCTGGATCTGCAGCAGACCGACTGCAACCTCGATCTCAACCGGATCGGCTACCTGAGACGCAACGGGATCAAGGAGGCCAGCGGCTGGGTCCAATATCGCAACAACACCGACTGGTGGATCGTCAATCAGATGTCCAGTGCGGTCTACGCCGACCTCACCGCCAACCTGGCCGGCCTCAGGCAGAACTATGGGATGGACATCGACAACCACCTCACCTTCAAGAACTTCTGGTTCCTGGAGCTGGGAGCATGGTTGGACTTCGGGACCACCGATTTCGACTGGGAGACTCGCGGAGGGCCTCCGGTTCCAATTCCCACAGGCCAGAGCTGGCGAGTGGAACTCAATACCGACGAGCGCAAGTGGTGGGAGCTCAATCCCTACTTCGGCGCGGGCGATACCTGGGACGGCGGCTACTACATGTCCCGGCTCTGGGTGAACTTGAGGCCACGGTCCAACATCGAGATGAGCTTCGGCCCCGGCTACCGCGAGGAGTGGGACGTGTCGCGGTGGCTCACGGCGGTGCGTGACGACCAGGGCGTGCGCCAGCAGGAGATCTTCGGCGAGCAGGACTTGAAACAGTTCGACATGACGGTGCGCGGCACCTTCACCTTTACCCGGGACCTCACTCTCCAGGTGTACGCTCAGCCTTTCATCGCGGCGGTGGACTACAACAACTTCAAGCGCCTGCTGCCTGACGAAACCTACCAGCCCGTGGACGCGACCGTCTACGACGAGAGCGTCGAGCGACCGGACTTCAATTGGAGATCATTCAACTCGAACGTGATCGTGCGGTGGGAGTATCTGCCGGGCAGCACCCTCTACATGGTCTGGACTCAGACCAGGGAAGGCTACGAGAGCTTGGGCAGCTTCAAGTTCGACCGCGACCTCAGGGGCCTGTTCGACAACGTTCCGGGCAACACGTTTCTTGTGAAGGCCAGCTACCGCCTGGGAGTATAGGGATCGGCCGCTTAGAACAGCGCGTAGATCAGAGGCGCCAGCGCCGAGCCTTCGGTCAGGACGATAAGCGTTCCCATGGCGAGCAGGATTACAACTATGGGCACCAGCCACCACTTCTTGCGGACTCTCAGGAACGACCAGAACTCCCCCACGATAGCGAACTTGGCTCTGATCCCCATGATCTAGTTTGCCCCTCCGAGGAGATTGTTGGTCTCGATAAGGCTCATCATCGCGCCGGCCAGCAGGCGGTTGCCCTCCGCGCTCGGGTGAAGCCCGTCCCTGTAATAGTAACTCGCCTGCCTGCCGTTGGCCACCATGTCGCTCTCAATCAGCGGTGTCGCGTCCAGGTAGTGGACGCCGTTGGCCTTGCAGAAGTCACCCAGCACCCGCTGGGGGTTGGCCAGCGAATCCGGCAATCCTAACTGAAACTGAAACGGGAAATACACCAGCAGCATCGGCAGGCGGTTCTCGGCGCAAGTCTGCGCGATCTTGGACACATCCCCGAGGGCTGCGGCCCAGGCCCGCTCGACGGCTTCCCGGTCGTGATGGTACACCACGTCGCGCGCGTGTGCCTCCTCGACCGTGACCGCGCCCCGCTGGATGTCCTCGCCCAGCTTCCTCTTCAAGTAGACGTGCCTGATGAAGGAGTACAGCGGCGACCGCGCCAGAACGCTGTAGACCACGTGGTCTCGGATCCCGCGATGTTGGGCGATCACCATCAGCTGACCCGCCACCTTGCCGCCCCAGACCTGCTTCTTCTGAAGCTCCTCGGTCACGTCGTTCAAAACGAAACCCAGCGTGACCAGATCCGGACCGTACTTGAGGCCTTCCAGTCGCAGTAAATCGTACTCCTGCCGCGGCGAGTACCCGTCGCAGGCCGCGTTTATAACCTCGACCGATCCGCCGGCCAACTTGTCGGCAAGAGCAGCCTCCAAGAGGTACGCTTGCGTGGCCGGGTAGTCCAAACCGTTGCCTATGGTCACGGAGTCTCCCAACTGGAGAATGCGCTTGGTATTCGGGGCCTTCCTGTAGTCCGAGTGAGGCGACCTCAAGCCGTTGGCGTTTATGGTGTATCTCACGCCCCCGTAGACATCGTTGGCGTTGGGCCTCAAGCGCCACCCGAGCACTTCGTCGGCTACGAACACCGTGGTCGTAGGCTCGGGAATGTATCGGACGCCGAGCGCGTTGTTCACCACGAAGAAGAACATGGCTATCGCGCCGACCATGAACGCCACGTTGGTGAGGATGCGCTTGCGGGCAAGAGCCGCCAGAACCCCCGTCCTCTTCAGAACGATCCCGACGCCAACAACCGCGAGGCCCACCGCGAGGAAGCGAAGTTGAGCAGCGTGCACTCTGCCGACAATGCCGGCAGAGAGCGAGCGGTCGGGACTCAGCAGGCTCAACACTCGGGTGTTGACCACGGCCGCGGCGAGGACGAGCACGA
Source organism: bacterium (assembly GCA_049288275.1). GTDB lineage: Bacteria > Arandabacterota > Arandabacteria > Arandabacterales > Arandabacteraceae > JBAQHK01. Next base: position 11,525 of record JBAQHK010000112.1, read on the forward strand.
TCCCGGCGGCCACCACAAGGCCGAAGAGAATGCGGTCGGAGACTTCGGAGCTGCCCGGCCTGTCGGCCCCCGCTCCGCCGGCGCCGCCCTCAGTCCTCATTATCGCGCACCTCTCAGTACTGCCTCTCGTAGTGCTCCTTGGGACGCTCTGCCGGCTCGCAGGGATCCCAATACGTCTTGGCCTTGCTGTCGAACTTGAGGCGGAGGAAGTCCTTGCCCACGGCCCGCGCCACGAGCCCGATCGGGGTCACGACCGCGAAGAAGAGGGCCACCATTATCACGCGGGTCATCACCCATCCCAGAAGGTCGGCAAGCTTCATCCAGAACTTCTGGAAGGGCCTCAGGGCCACCGGCGCAATCAAGCCCACCACCAGGAAAGCGGCGGCCGCGCCGAAGAAATAGACGTAGATCGATCTGCCTCGCCACAGGAGGAGCGCTCCCAGCACCGCCAGCCCCACGGCGAGCGTCAGCCCGAATTTCCTCATCTCCGCCCGTCCGGGCTTGGATTTCACGTTCTGCCCCATCCGTTTCCCCCGTCGCTTGATTCCCCGCTCAAGGCCGGAACGCCGGCGCTAGTCCAGCTCGAACTGCTTGGTCCAGTCCACGTCCTTATCCAAGGCCTTCTGCTGCCTCTTGTCCACCAGGAACTTGCCCATTACCAGGTAGTCCATCTTGGTTCGCATGAAGCACAGATAGGCGTCCTCGGGTGAGCAGACGATCGGCTCCCCGCGGACGTTGAAAGACGTATTGATGATGACCGGACACCCGTACTTCTGGTCGAACTTCGAGATCATCTCGTGATACAGCGGGTTGTCCTCCCGGTTCACGGTCTGGATTCGGGCCGAGTAGTCGACGTGAGTGATCGCAGGCACGCTGGAACGGACCACCTTGAGTCTGTCCAGCCCCTGACGCTGGCGCTCGGCGTCGGTCTCGCGACGGCAGATCTCCGGCTTGACCGGCGCCACCAGCAGCATGTATGGGCTCTCCCTGTCGATCTCGAAGTAGTCCGAGACCTTCTCCTTGATGACCGAGGGCGCGAAGGGCCTGAAGCTCTCCCTGAACTTGATCTTCAGGTTCATCACTTCCTGCATCTCGGGAGAGCGGGCATCGCCGAGGATGGACCTGCCGCCGAGCGCTCTCGGGCCGAACTCCATCCTTCCCTGGAACCACCCCACGACGTGCTGGCCGGCGATCAGATCGGCGATGGTCTCGGCGACCCGGCCGTCCGGTATCACCGTGTAAGGGATTCGGTTGGTCTCGAGATAGCTCTTGATGTAGTTGTCGTCGAATTCGGGGCCGAGATACGAGGCCTGCTGGAAGTCCCTCCTGCCGTCGGCAGTTCTCGGATTCCCCAGGTACTGGTACCAGGTGAGGAGCGCCGCTCCGATCGCGCCACCCGCGTCCCCGGCTGCCGGCTGAATCCAGATGTTGTCGAACGGTCCTTCCCGCAGGATCCTGCCGTTGCCCACGCAGTTCAGCGCCACTCCCCCGGCAAGGCACAGGCTGCTCATGCCGGTCTCCTCGCGGACGTGACGGGCCATGCGAAGCATGATCTCCTCGGTGACGTCCTGCATCGACCTCGCTACGTCCATGTATCGCTGAGTCAGAGGTGTCTCCGGCCCGCGAGGGGGCCCGCCGAAAAGCCGGTCGAAGTTCCCGTTGGTCATCGTCAGGCCGGCGCAGTAGTTGAAGTACTTCATGTCCACCCTGAACGAGCCGTCCTCTTTGAGATCGATCAGCTTCGAGAGAATCACGTCGGTGTACTTGGGTTCGCCGTAGGGCGCCAGGCCCATCATCTTGTACTCGCCGGAATTCACCCTGAAGCCCGTGTAGTAGGTGAACGCCGAGTACAGCAATCCCAGCGAATGGGGGAACTTGATCTCCGCCAGTATCCGGATCTTGTTGTCCTTGCCGACGCCGTAGCTGGCTGTGGCCCACTCCCCCACCCCGTCAAGCGTCAGGAACGCGGCCTCCTGAAAAGGCGACGGGAAGAAGGCGGACCCTGCGTGGGATTCGTGATGTTCGGGAAACAGGATCGTTCCGGTGTAGTCAAGCTCCCGCCTTATGTACTCCTTCATCCACAGTTTCTGCTTTATCCAGAGCGGCACGGCCTTGAGGAAAGACGAGATGCCCACCGGCGCGTAGGCCAAGTAGGTCTCGAGAATGCGCTCGAACTTGATGAAGGGTTTATCGTAGAAGGCCACGTAGTCGAGCTGGTCGCTCCTCAAGCCCGCGTATTCCATGCAGAACCTGATGGCGTTGGTGGGAAACGAGGGGTCGTGTTTCTTGCGGGTGAAGCGCTCCTCTTGGGCAGCGCACACTATCTTGCCGTCACGCACTATGCAGGCGGCGCTGTCGTGATAAAAGGCCGAGATTCCCAGAATGTTCATCAGCGTTGATCCCTACTTGGTTCGCGGCCCCGAGCCCAATACGTGTAGGCGCGTGGGTATGGCCCATCGGATAGTATTTCGAGCAGTTGGGTGATCATCTTTAGCAATAAGAAGTTAACATTGTCACGCTCGCGCGTCAAGACACGCAAGGCCAGAGGTCCCGCCGCGCGGGCGCAGCCAGGCCAAGATCTACGCCGCGGGGCGAGTCTCAAGAATGCGCCGGGTCTCGTCGTGAATCATCACCCAGAGCGTGTAGACGCCAAGCGCGGTTCCCAGCGGTATGTTGGGCAGATGCAGCACGCCCACGATCAGCATGAGGATCCTGGCCCAGGGCTTGCGTTTGAGGAGCCCTATCCCCCCTACGATCGCCGGAAGCGAGATCAGGGTGATCAAGCCGGCCACCGCGGTGGCCAAAATGGTCATCACGCTCATGCCGGTCGGGTCGCCGGAGACCAGGCCGACCACCACCAGCACGGCAAACCCTATGGCAGCCCCCAGTATGCCCAGGGCGCCCATCCCCAGGTTCATTATGGCAACCAGTGTTATGTGCTTCTCCACGAGGCACCTCCCACGGCCCGAACGGCAGCCACCCAGGAATCTGCGGCGGGTCGCGGCCAGTATCCTACCACGGGCCTAACGCGAATGCGAGCCCCAAGATCGTCGCCCGCGGCCAGCCTTGCGGCCTCCGGCTGGCCCTTGCCTTGAGCCTCAGGGCTTGGACTCGGGGGCCGGCTTGGTCGGCTCGATCATTGCGAAGGTGACGCCAGACGGCTCGTTGAAGAGGCAGATGCGATAGGCCGGGGTGATGGCATTGGGCGGCTCGACGATGAAACCACCGTGCTCGACCACCTTCTTGGCCATCGCCTCGATGTCCTCTACCTGGATGTAGATTGCGAGAAACGGCAGATTGGCCCGCTTCAGGGTGAAGATGTACCCCGCGCTGGCCGACTTTGCCTGCTCGAAGGCAGGTACCTGGTAGAACTTGATCTTTTCATTGTACTGGACGTCCCACTCAAAAACCTTTCTGAAGAACTCAGCGGACTTCTCCATGTCGTGGGAGGCGAGCTCCCAGAAGATCACGGGGTTCTTGGCCATCGGCTCAGTCTCCTTGCCTGGTTGTACGGCATCATCGGCCCGAGCCGTGGCGCTAAGACCCACGGCGGCAATCAGGGCCAAGCTTATAAGCACCGACTTCGTCCACGAAACGTCCATCTTAGGCCTCCCCTCCTTTGAATCGGCCGGCAGCAGAGCTTCGCACACCGGCGGACTATACCCAATAACCGGCCGCGTGTCCCCTGCCTTTTTGTCGTCCGAGCTCCACGCCCAGGCAAGATCGAGGGTTGACAAGCGCCGCTCGCAGCGTGTACAATAGATGGCGTTGGTGATCTTCTTTGTGGTCCTACCATGGAAAGGAGGCGTGGCTATGAAGGCTGGAAGGCAAGCGGGATGCGCAAGGTCACGCCCCGCGGAGTTGATCCGGTAATTCCCTGAGGGCTGACCTTCCCAAGCGATTGTAACCGAGCCGGGGCGTACTGCGTCCCGCTGGACGCGGCCCCGGAGCAAATCGTTCACTGCGGAGGTCAACTGATAATGAGTCTGGCTGACATAGGGTGGAATTCCTTTTTCGACCTTCATTTCGAAGCGTTCCGGCAGGCCGGTTGGCTTCCGGCCCGCGTGGCGCGGGAGCACAGGGAGCTATACGACGTGAGGCTCGACCGAGGGCAACTGGCCGCCAGGGTGTCGGGGAGAATGCGGCACCTGGCTCAGTCGAGGTCGGACTTTCCGACCGTCGGAGATTGGGTCGCGGTGGAGCCGCGCCCGGAGGAGGGCGACGCCACCGTTCACGCGTTGCTTCCTCGCAAGAGCCGCTTCTGCCGCAAGGTGGCGGGGCTCAAGTCCGAAGAGCAAGTAGTCGCGGCCAACATCGACACGGTGTTTCTGGTGACCGGCCTCGACGCCAATTTCAATCTGAGGCGGATCGAGCGCTACCTCACGGTCGCTCGTGAGAGCGGCGCCGAGCCCGTGGTCGTGCTCAACAAGGCCGATCTTTGCCCCGAGATAGGGCCCTACATCGACCAGGCGAGGGCGGTGGCCAACGGCGCGCCTGTCTGTCCCCTCAGCGCCGCCACGGGGTGGGGACTGGAGGCGCTGAGACCGTATGTCGCGGCCGGCAGCACCGCCGCCCTGCTGGGCTCCTCGGGTGTCGGCAAGACGACCATAATCAACAGCCTTTCGGGCGATGGCGCGCTGAGGACCGGCGAGGTGAGGCAGGCCGACGGCCGGGGACGTCACGTCACAACCTGGAGGGAGTTGATAGAGCTGCCGGGGGCCGGTGTGATAATAGACACACCCGGCATGAGGGAGCTGCAGCTGTGGGGCGACGGAGACGGGCTTCGGGGCAGTTTCGAGGAGATCGCGGACCTGGCAGGTCGATGCCGTTTCAGGGACTGCCGGCATGAGACCGAGCCCGGCTGCGCCGTCAAGGAGGCCCTCGAGCAGGGGACGCTCGATGCCGACCGCTACAAGAGCTACCTCAAGCTGAGGCGCGAGCTCGCGTACCTTTCCGTGCGAAAGGACCAGCGGGCGCGCTTCAACGAGAGAACACGCCTCAAGCAGATAGCCAAGTGGTCCAGGCAGAGGGAGAAGCATCACCCCAAGGCGCGATTCCAGGGATGACACCCGGGCGCCCGCCTCCGGGGCTCTGATACCGCTGGAAATCCGAAGCGGTTCTGACTATATTGCATCTAACCGACAGGCGAACCAGCTCAGACGAGGGGAACAAACATGGGATTGATGGACAAGGTTACCGGAGTGTTCAAAGCCAAGGCCGAGAGACAGGCCGATCTGCAGCGCAACGACCAGTGTTGGTGCGGCAGCGGCAAGAAGTACAAGAAGTGCCACTACGAGGAAGACCGCAAGCGCTCCCAGGGCAAGACCGCCAAGAAGAAGTCCACCTGAGGATCGTTCTGAGGTGCGTGCCACCTCCTGATCTGATCCGGGTCTTGTCGCTGGCTTATTTCAGCATCACCACGGGCCGTGAGCTCATGCCGTCAGGCGTCGCCAGACGGCAGAAGTAGACGCCCGCGGCCACACGGCGCCCGCCGCAGTCCAGACCGTCCCACCGGACCTCCCCCACTCCCGCGGCTGAGAGTCCTGCCTTGAGGTCGGCGACCTTCCGCCCGGCCACGTCGATTATGTCCAGGTGCACCCACTGGCTGCGCGCCAGGAAGTACCTTATGGTGGCCGACGATCGAGAGGGATTGGGGTAAGCCGGCAGCATGGCGAGACCCGGGGGCCTGTCCCCTGAACCCACGCCCGCTGCTGCGCCGCGCCCGATCTCGGTGCGGAACCACACCGCGCTCTCCGGCGTTATGGTCACATGCTCCTGGTTGGCCGCCGGATAGTACAGGGTATCGAAGGGGGTGTGCGCCGCGAGATTGGTGTCCCCGGCGATGTCGTAGAAGAGATCGTCGGTCGCGATCGAGAGCGCGCTCACCGTCGGAATGAAGCAGTGGGCATCGTGGAGAGCCACGATATCCCCGTACGGGGCCGCGCTGGTATCCATGGTCGCCATCGAGGCTCGCCACCCGCCCGGCGCGCTGTCGTAGGGCCTGGTCCCGGTGACCGACACGTTCATCCGGCTGTCGGGCAGGGGCCAGATCATGTCGACAAGGCCCTCGAATATCTGCCGGCTCGATTGGTCGGGCACGGCCCACACGTTGCCCCTGATGTCCACCAGGAAGCTGTTGTACTCATAGAAGATCAGCTGGTCTCCGGCGGCATAGCCCTGGTCGGCGCCGGAGCCGCTGCCGTTTGCCACCGCCACCTTGCGCGGCCCGGCGGGGTAGTCGCCGACCGCCGCAAGATCGGCAAGGAAGGCCGCGCGCAGGGGGTCGGGCTGGCCGGCGGTGGTCGGCGGATCGGTGAAGTGGTAGACCAGCATCTGCCGCGCCGCGGGAGTGCTGAGCCGGCCCAGCATGTACGCGGCGTCTTCGGACTCGCTGGAGAAGAACAACATCCAATACTGGACTCCCAGAGGTATGTTGGCGCCGGTGTGCGGCGAATCGAACGACACGTAGGTCCTTGCCCTGTGTTCGAGGGCGTTGGCCTCCATGTAGGCCAGGGCATAGCGCGCGCACAGCCCGCCCATGCTCGGCCCCACGATAGCAAGATCGGCCGCGGGGCCTACCGCTGCCAGGACCTGGGCGATCAGTTCCACCAGCACGAAGCTGTTCCTCTGGATGTAGTCTGTGGCGTCGGTGAAGTCCAGAACCACAGCGTCGTAGCCGTCGGTCCTGAGGCTCTCCACCAGGCCCTGCTGGTTCAAGAGCGCGTAGAGCTCGTCCCAGCCCATGGTGTTGTCGATGTCGAAGCCCTCAGCCACTATCACCGGGTTGGTGAGCGCCCCATGGCCGTCGCCGAGATAGATGTAGGCCCTGCCGGTGCCGTACTGGCCGGCGTAGGGAATGGACGCCGTGACAGCCAGTGTATCGTCCGGAGAGGGAGTCTCGAGGCTCCTTACCTGGAAGTCGAAGGCCCCGCGAAGCACGGTGCCGTCCTTAAAGGCCATCCTGACGCGGACACGCTTCGCGCCGCACTCCGAGTAGGTGACCGTGATGTGACGCTCGGTGTAGCGGTCGCCCTCGCTGTCACCGCCCCCCCCGGCCGGACCCACCCGCCGCCATCCCGCGCCGTCTGAGAAGTCCGCTTCGACCGAGACCGCCCCGACCGTGTCGTTGGAGAAGTAAGCGCGCGGATCCAGGCCGAACACCACCCGGGCGCCGCGATAGGTGTACTCCTTCATGGCCGTCGCGGCGAACACACGCCGCTCCAGGCCGGCCGCATCGTACTTGAAGTTCATTACGACGATCGGGATCACCCCGGCATCTACTGAGCCCGAGGCATCCTTGACCAGATCCGCCAGCGACGGCCAGGTCGGCAAGCCGACGGACGCCCGCCACACTTCGGAGTACATCTGCTTCCAGGCGCCGAGGCCCGACGGCGCCGACCCGGAGCTGCCGTCGTGGCGCTCGATGTGGGAAAGCGGAAGCACCCTGTCGTAGTCGATGCCTGTCGAGGCGCGGGCCCCCGCGCCCAGCCCCAGGCACGATCCCAAGCACAGCGCCAGAGCGATCACCGCCGACGCCGCAGTCACGGTCTTCGCCATCATCGCACCACGATCATGCGGGTCACGGGGCTTGCCCCGCCCGCCGCGAGCCGGCAGAAGTAAGTCCCTGGCGCCACCTCTTTGCCGTGGTCATCCATGGCGCTCCAGGTCACCTCTCCCCACCCGGCTGGCAGGGTTCGGTCCAGGAGACACGCCACGCGCCTGCCGGCGGCATCGAAGATCTCAAGCCTCGCCTGCTCTGGCCTGGGAAGCGAGTAGCGGATCACGGTGGCTCGGCCGAAGGGATTGGGGATGTTCTGCGCAAGTGCGAGCTCCGGAGCGGAGCCCGCCCCGTCGACCTGGTCCACTCCCGCGTGCGGCACTTCCTCGGCCTCGTTCAGGATCCAGTTGTCGGGATCAATCTCAACCTCCGTGGGGTCAGAGTCGAGCGTGAGATCGAAGACCTCGTGCGCCTCGTCCACCGTGAGGCACACCGTTGTGTCGCCCGCCGCAGTGGTTATCTTGACCCCCACCGGCATTGCGAAGACCGGCCCGTTGGTCTGTACCTGATCGATCACCAGATTGAGGGCATACTGCCCGCCCTGGTCCACGGCGCGCCACGAATACTCGTAGATCGGCCAGCCGACATCGTAGACCCACTGGTTGAAGAACCAGTCCAGGTCCCGGCCGCTGACGGCCTCAGCCACCGCCTGGAACTCGACGGTGGTGGCGCTGGAGTGCTCGTGGGCAGCGCGATAAGCCGCAAGGGCGTCGAAGAAGACCGAATCGGTGAGCACGCCCCTCAGCATGTGGAGCACGCATCCGCCCTTCTCGTAGACGGTTGTGCCCCAGAGGTAGTCTGGGTCGTAGATCGGGAAGTTCTCGCCGGAGTTCAGAACCGGGGTCATCAGGCTCTGTTGCATGTAGTTGCGGTAGGTCTCCGGCCCGTAGGCGTACTCCATGAAGATCGCCTCGGAGTAGGTGGCGAAGCCCTCGCTTAGCCATACGTCCCGCCAATCGTTGACCGACACGCAGTCACCCCACCACTGATGCGCCATCTCGTGCGCCAGCAGCCAGTCGTAGCCGTGATTGGCCTGGACGGTCTGGGCGTTGTGGGTGACACAGGTCTGGTGCTCCATGTCACCCCTCATCGCGACGACGTAACCGAACTTGGAGAAGGGGTAGGCGCCGTAGCGCTCCACAAACGCGTCCATCATGATGTCGACATTCTGGAAGTGAATCCCGGCCGCTGCGACCTGGGTTGGAAAGACCCAGTAGTGAATCCAGTCGTAGGTGGAGTCCACCAGCTCGGTGAACTTCCGCGCGTGGACGGTCATCAGGTGAGGCGCAATCTGATGGGTCTCCGACCATACGTAAGTGGCGGTGTTGGCCACCGAATCCAGCTCCGTGCTCACCAGCAGGCCGTTACAGACCACCTTCTTGCCCACGCCTATCACGGTTATCCGATAGTCGGCGGTGGCCTTGTCGCAGGGCCAGTCCCAGCAGGGGATCCAGTACTTGCCCATGGACGGGGGATCGGCATTGAGGCCGACTCCCATCTGGTAGGCCATGAGAGGAGCCCCTTCGATCCAGAAGCCGCCGAAGCCGCCCGCGCCCTCGTTGCCGGGAGTCCCGTGATAGACGACACGCACCCGGAAGGTGTCGCCGACCGCGTAGGCGTCGCCCAGGTCAATCGAAAGCACCGGGTCCGTGTGGGTGAAGGCCAGGCTGTCCTCGCCGGCCAGGACCGCGTCCACGGTGAGGACGGTGAGATCGAGATCGATCGCCGAGAGCCCGTCCTGCTCGCTGACCGAGGTGACTTCGGTGTCACCGTAGATCAGGTGGCCGTCCACGTCGATGGTCATCGTGACGTCATAGCTGAGCACGTCGAAAGCGTGAGGGCACCTCTCGGCGAGGTCCTCGTCCACCAGTGGACGATACTTGATCGCCTCGCTGGCGCGGAGCCACTCCCTCGAGCCCACGTCATACTGAGCGGGATCGGGAAAGACTCCCATTCTCGCCTCGCCGGACGGTCGGGCCGCGCAGGGCGCGACCTGGGACAGAGCCGAAACCAACAGGCAAATCAAAAGCGTCGTGGGGGCAACACCAAGATCACCAAGACCTTCGCGCATGGCAGGATACCTCGCTTGTGAGTGGTGCGTCTGTTTTCCGGATTCCTGTTGCATTATACCAAAATCCGGATCCTCGCGTCAATCAAGGTATCTCGGTGCTTAGGTGAGTCTTGGAGCCCGTCGGGGCCCTACCGCGCGGGGGGCTGCGCCTGGGGCGCGGCATCCGGGGACAGCAGAATCTCCAACATCGCCGAGCCCGTGGCCCTGTCCGCCTGAAAGCCCAGGAGCTCCCCGATCGTGGGAGCGACGTCACAGATCGTGCGCGGTGTGCTCGAGAGGAAGCCCTGCCTTATGTCCGGTCCCACTGCAAGCAGCTCGACCCTCTGGCAGCCTTCGCAATCGTCCCCGTGGGTAGTGAAGTCGTCGGTGTGCCGCCCGTGATCGTTGGTGACGAAGAGAGTGGTCTTGCCGGCGTACACCGGATCGCTCTCGATGAAGTCCCACACCACGCCCACCAGACTGTCGGCGATCTCGATGGCGCGGGTGTAGTAGGCCCAACTGCCCGAGTGACCGAAGTGGTCCACCCGCTCGAGATACAGCAGGAAGAAGGACGGGTGGTGGGTGACCAGAAGAGGTCTGGCGTTCTCCCAGACCCCGACATCGCTCGCCTCCCCGGTCTGGTAAAGCGGCCAGTAGTCCGGCCCATAGAGCGAGTCCAGGCTTCCCCTCCACACATACTCGACCTCGCATTGGGCCACGATGCAATCCTCTTCGGGCCGCCCCAGCTGCTTGCGGTAGTACTCGAACATCGTCGGCAGCTCGCACGAGACCAGCTTCCCGCCACCGCACCCGAAATTGGAGACCGTGCGCAGCTCCGACCAGGCTCCGCACCAGATAGCCGGTATTCCGCGCGCGGTGTAGGTGAAGCGGTCGTTGAGGAAGGTATCCACAACCGCTCCCCGCTGGGCCAGCTCGTGCATGCGCGGGACATACCTGTATTCCGGGTCGCCGAGGCCCTCGGTGTAACGCAGGCCGTCGATGATCACCAAGAAGACGTGCTCGGTCCGGTAGGCGCCGGCCCCCTGCGCCGGAGCTGTGAGAGCGAGCGCTGCGGCAGCGAGCGCCGCAACAAGGAGGAGCCAGACTATCGCCCTGGGCCGACACCTGTCCACGAGCCTCAGTTTCATGGAGTTGGGCCTCAAGGCGCGAGCAGCCTGAAGGGCATGAAGGGGAGGTTCCGCAGCACCCAGAAGATCACAACGGACACCAGAACCACTTTGCTGGCAGCGCCCGCGTCAAGCGCCGACGGCACGCTGCGCCCCAGGCCCGCGAGGGCCAGCCTGGAGGCCAGATGCCACATGAGAAGCGGAACCAGCGCCACCGCGAGAGGATTGAGATCCAAGGCTCCGACCAGGTCTCCGCTGAGCAGGTGATGCGCGGCCCTCAGCGAGCCGCAACCCGGGCAGTAGAGCCCGGTCGCGAGGTTGAAGGGACACGGAGGGACAAGCGATGTCCCGGCCGGATCGAAAGTTGAGAGCAAGGCGATCCCAACCAGCCCGAGGGCGCCGACCGCGAAGACCCGCACCAGGCGCCCCCTGGGACCACGCAATGCCAAGCCCCCGAGGCCACTCGCCACTCCGGAGCGCCCGAACAACCGGGAACCCTCTGCAGCGTTCCAACCGCCCATTCGCTACATCCTCTGCCGACCGCGGCCGACTCCTGCCGCGACTCAGTCCCAGAAGCCTGAGAAGACTCCTATCAGCACCAGACCCAGATAGCAGGCCCAGCCCACTATGGCAACCGCAAACGACACCCAACACCAGGTCTTCGCCTTGCGCGAGAACTCCAGCGCGCGATCACGCTCCCCCAAGGCCACCGCCTGATCCACCTGGGTCGCAAACCACAAGGCCGCGAAGCTGAAAGGCATGCAGCACAGGATCGCGGTCACAATCGCCCAGGCCAAGTGATTGGGCACTCTAGTTGAAGGCGCGTGCGCCGAGGGCGCCGTGTGTGTCGAGAGCGCCGGCCCCAAGACCCCCCCACAACCGGCGCATTTGATCGCCGCATCATCGTTGGGTGCTCCACACGTCCTGCAGTACATCGCTCTGCTCCTTTGAGTGCGCAGGCGCCGCCGCGCCATGCTTTGCGAAGCGCGCGGACCGCCCAGCGCGGGTCTCGCGCAAGTCCTCATCAGTCGGGCCGGCCCGATGGGCCAAGTCTACCGGCAGACTCCCGATCAATCAAGGACGAATCGCGTGACCCGCACCGCTCGAGCAAGGCCGTGATTCAGAGATTGAATCAAGCCTCCCCATTCCCTAAGATTGGCCTTGGATCACTTTGAGACTGGCTGTGGCAGGCGGCCGCGGGCCATCGAGTGCGGCCGAAGACAATAGGAGGCTACAGATGACCAAGCCGGGGCGCGTCAGGGTGCTGGGCATCGTAGGCAGCCCGCGCGAGGGCGGGAATACCGACATCCTTGTCGACGAGATCCTTGAAGGCGCACGCGAGGCCGGCGCCGAGACCGAGAAGGTAATGCTGGGCGATCTCGCCATCGCTCCCTGCCAGGCCTGCTACGCCTGCCGGGAGACCGGCGAGTGCGTCCAAGCCGACGACATGCCCGAGCTGCTTGACAAGATGAAAGCGTGCGAGGTTTGGGTGCTGGGGACGCCCGTGTACTGGTGGGGCCCAAGCGCTCAGCTCAAGGCCTTTGTGGACCGCTGGTTCTCCAAGGCCTCGGATTCCGAGGTCAAGACCACCTTTGAGGGTCGCAGGGTCATACTCGCGGTGCCCATGGGGGACACCGATCCGGCCACGGGAAGGCATGTTGTCGGAATGTTCACCGACGCCCTGGAGTACGTGAAGGCCACGCTGGTGGCCAGCATCCTGGCGGCGGGGGCCTACGAGCCCGGGGATGTTCGCGGAAACAGCAAGGTCATGGCGGAGGCTCGCCGCGCGGGTGCGGAGGCCGTCAGGTAGCGGGCAAAAAAACGGATTCCGGGCAGGGGAACCGTAGCTGGTGCGTTCCGGCGTGAGGTTCTCCACGTAAAGCCCGGAATCCGGTTCTATGATCGCAGTTCTCACCCAGTGTATCGTCCATCGCGCGGCCTGCCATTAGGCCTTTCGTGATTGGATGATCGAGACTGGCCAAAACGCGGCGAAGGGGGTATAATTCAGTCGGGTTCCGACTCGCGCCAAAGCGTGGCTCGGGCTGCCAGGCCCGGGCCCAAAACAGGGGGGCGGGGTGCCATGTCATGGAAGTCACGGACGTCAGGCAAGTCGGGTATGGCGGCAAGGCCGGGAGCAGTTCTCGTCTGTTTGGTAAGCTGCGCAGTCTGTCTGTCGTCGCTCCAATGCGGCGACACCGTTTGTCCGCCTGAGGAGAACCCGCCGCGCGACCTGACCGCGGCTGAGCAGCAGGTGGTCGGCGCCTACAACGCTTTCGGCCTCAATCTCTTCCGGGAGATCGCGGCCGAGAACAAGAACGACAACATCTTCATCTCGCCGGTCAGCGTCTCCATGGCTCTCGGCATGACCATGAACGGGGCCGCAGGCGGCACCCTGGACAGCATGCGATCCACGCTGGAGTTCGGCGGCATGACCCTGGAGGAGATCGACCAATGCTATCGGAGCCTCATTGATCTCTTGGTCGGTCTTGACCCCGAGGTGGAGTTCGGGATAGGCAACTCGATCTGGTATCGCCCGGGCCTGCCGGTGCGGCAGGAATTCGTGACAGCCTGCCAGGACTACTTCGATGCCGAGGTAGCGGAGCTGGACTTCGCCGATCCGGCCTCAGCCGACGCGATCAATGACTGGGTCAAGGCCGAGACCCGCGACAGGATCGACCAGATCGTCAGCAAGCCCATCAACCCGGCGATTGTCCTGTACCTCATCAACGCGATCTACTTCAAGGGCACGTGGACCTACCAGTTCGATCCCGCCTTCACCGAAGACAGCCAGTTCACCGGTCCCGACGGCTCCCCGGTCCCGTGCAAGATGATGGCGCAGCCGGAGCCGGGAAAGACCGGTGAGTACAGGTATCTTGCCGACGACGCCTTGGAGGCGATCGATCTGCCGTACGCCGACGGCTGGTTCAGCATGACCGTACTCCTGCCCAAAGAAGGTAAAGACGTCGATCAGGTGATCGCCGATCTCGGTAGCAGCGAGTGGGCGACCCTCCTCGGCCGGTTCGCCGACAAGGAAGGCACGATCGCCATGCCGCGGTTCACCCTGGAGTATGAGAAGAAGCTCAACGACGTCCTCTCGGCCCTCGGCATGGGCGTGGCGTTTACCCCGGGCGCCGACTTCTCAGGGATGACCGAGGGAGGCGGGCTGTGGATAGATGAGGTCAAGCACAAGACCTTCGTCCAGGTGAACGAGGAAGGCACCGAAGCGGCAGCGGTGACATCGGTCGGGATGACGGACTCCGTGCCGGAGACCTTCGAGATGCGCGTGGACCGGCCCTTCGTGTTCGTGATCAGGGAGAGGCACTCGGGGACCATCCTCTTCATAGGGAGGATCACCGATCCCGGGAACCAGTAGCGGCTGCGGGCCCGGACGCAGCGCGGATCACATCGGGAAGGTCGCGCAGGCCGGCCGCGTCGGCTACATCAGAAAGAGGATCGCCACACCGACCACGGTTGCGGCGGCCCCGAGCATCCCGCGAAGACTGGTTCTCTGCTTGTAGACGAGCCAGAGCACCGGAATCACCAGAACCGGCATCAAGGCCATCAGGGTCGCGGCCACACCGGCCACCGTGTAGGTAACCGCCACCATGGAGAGCCACACCCCGAGGAAGGGCCCGCTCGTGGCGCCGGCAACGGTCCGCAACATGGCCTGCCTGTCCCGGCGAGAGGCCAGCACCGCGGGCAGCTTCCCGAAGACCGTCACCGTGGCCCACACAAAACCCGCCGCCACCACCATCCGTATCAGCGTGGCCGACAGCGGATTGAGCGGCCGCACCCCCTGCCCCCCGGCGACCACCATGCCGTACTTGGAGAGCACCAGACCCACCCCCTGCCCGATAGATCCCGCCAGCCCGCACAGCACGCCGTAGAGCTTGTGAAGCCGCGTGGGACAGACCTCGCTCGCGTGCACGTTTTCATCCAGGATGACCACAAACACCCCTGCGAGCGCCAGGCCGATGCCCACCAGGTCCCAGAGGCCCAACACCTCGCCCAGGACGAAATAGGCCGTCACCGAGGAGACGATTGGCGCGGTGGACATCAAGAGCACTCCGCGCCTTGGCCCCACGAGCACCAGTGAGCCGAAGTAGCCGAAGTCTCCGAGGGCGAGCCCGACGATACCGCTCAGGCCCATGTAGAACCACTGGCCCTGGTTGGCGTCGGGGACCACGGTGCCGAAGCGGATCAGGTGAGCGAGACCGAGAAGCGCGACAGCCATCACGATGCGGTAGGCATTCACGCTCAGCGCGCCGATTCTCCTGCCCGCCGATGCAAACAGAATCGCGCACGCCGTCCAGAGAACCGCCGTGGCAACCGCCGCAGTCTCGCCTATCACTCCCGAGCCATCAACCGACAGCAGCACTCCTGGTCTCTCCTTCAGCCACCATCCTAGCCGTTATCCAGAACCGCGACATCCAGGTTGATGCCTCGGAAGGCGAAGGCCCCGCTCACGCCGCCGGGAAAGGTCGCGTCGGCGTAGAGTCGCGCCAGATCATATCCCAGTCTCGAAGCCGCGGAGACCGACGCCCTGCCCAGATTGGCGCACAGAATCCCGCATCCCCTGACTCCGGGATTGATGCCGAGGGAAGGGCAGTCGATCTCCCTCAGGCAGATCTCACCGCACCAGAGACCCGTGGCCCCGGGGTCCACTCCCTCTTCCCCAAGCGAGGCGCGGATGCTCTTCCACGAGGCGTGTTTCTCGTCGCGGGAACGGAAGCTGTACCAGATGATGGACTTGGCCCCGCGCGCGGCCAGCCGCGAGAAGAGATCCATCGGCGAGGGCCGCCCGCCCAGCCTGGTGAAGGGCGCATCGCCAGCACAGGGATCGACCAACACCAGCGTGCGGGCGAGGCTCTTGGCGCGAAGCCGCGCGGCCGCCCCGAGCACCGCCTCCACTCCATCCCGTCTGACGCACGTGACGTTCCCGGGGGCAATGGCCAGCCGGCCCGCGGTCCGCTTGATGGTGCCGAGACTACGTCCGTCGATGTCGCAGAAGAGATACTTGGTCCGCCTGCCCAGGATCTCCATGGCAATCCGTGGAGAACCGGGATAGGTGGTCAGTCGTCCCCGGCCGGTGCGCAGTCCATCGAGGAGACACAGGAAGCTCGAAGAGGCGACCGCAAGCGAGTCGGCAGCGTGAGCCACCAGACGGAACACGCCGTAGCCGCGCGCCGCCGAATCAGTGAGCGGATATTGGGCCGACCCGGCGTGGGATTCCCAGTAACGGGCAGGCTTTTCTATCGCCAGGATCTCGGCCAAGGGGAGGTGCTTCCAGATGTCCCCGATGTTGCCGAAGTGCCTGTTAGCCACGAGGCGACTCTCCGGACTCAGGGTCCGGCGGCTCCGCAAAGTCCGCCGGTTCCGCCGGTTCTGAAGGTTCCGCCGGTTCCGCAGGTTCCGCAGATCCCGAGGGAAACTCGATGTAGTGCGGCGGCACGCTCCGCGTGAGCCATATGCCGCTCTCCGAGAGGCGGAATTCGAAGCCGTCCTCGTGCATGGCGCGGGCCCTTATCTTGAGGACAACCGGCTGGCCATGGCGCCTGCCCACCTCAAGGGCGGTGGTCCCATCCGCCGACAAGTGAACGTAGTGCCTTCCCTTGCGGGCGATGCCTTCCGCCGCTATTCCCTCGACCAGATGCCAGGCGGTCCCGTGAAAGAGCGTCTCGGGAGGCTGGGTGGGCTCAAGGCCTAGATCCACGGGCAGCGAGTGGCCGTAGTTTGCTTTGATCCTCCGTCCATCGTCGCTGATTGTGAAGCGCTTGCGCTCCTCGCGCTCCACGATATCGCGGAGCGCCTCGGGGCTTAGCTCCACTCCCGCCTTCTTGGCGCCGGCCACAAGGTCTTCGATCTCCACCCATCCGCCCTGCCCCAGGGTAAGCCCCGCGATCTCCGGTTGATGCCGGAGCACCAGGCTCACGAACTTGCTCAAGCGCACAAGGTTTCTGTCCATTG
>JBAQHK010000113.1:0-38186 GCA_049288275.1 bacterium
GCCCCCTCAGGTGCTGAGGAATTTCCCGAATCCGTTCAGCCAGACCACAACCGTTAGGTTTGCGGTTGCAGAGCGGAGCCACGTCACGCTGGCGATCTATGACGTTACCGGCCGTCTCGTAAGAACGCTGGTGGATGCGGATTTGAAGCCGGATGCCTACGGAGTGGTGTGGAACGGCACCGACCGCCGGGAGCGCGAGGTGGCAAGCGGAATCTACTTCTGTAGGCTCGAGGCCGGCCGATCGGTCAGAACCAACAAGATGCTGCTGCTGAAATAGGCTGAAATTGGGGACATCATACTAGTTTCCCCGGGACCTTGTGGCTCACTGGTCTTCGACGGATATAGGTATGATGTCCCTAGTTTCCCCTAGTTTCCTTCGGCCCGACGATGGCGCCCGGGCCGCCACAGCCGCTAGCTTATGAGGCCTTTGATGTACTCGCGGGTGAGTTCCTGCTTGGGGTTCTCGAAGAATTCGTCGGCCGGGCCGTACTCGATCATCTCCCCGAGATAGAGGAAGATGATGTAGTCGGCCAGCCGGCGGGCCTGGCGCAGGATGTGGGTCACCATGATGATGGTGTACTCCTGCTTTATCTCCTGGAACTTCTCCTCGATCCGCTGGCTGGACATCGGGTCCAGAGCGGAGGTGGGCTCGTCGGCAAGGATTATCTCGGGCTCGACCGCCAGGCCGCGCGCCAGGCAGAGCCGCTGCTGCTGGCCGATTGACAGCCGGGATGCCGGCGCAGAGAGCCTGTCCTTGACCTCGTCCCAGAGCGTGGCCTCCTTGAGGTAGTGCTCGACGATCCGGTCCAGCTCCCGCTTGGATCGCACCCCGTGAATCCTCAAGCCGTAGGCGACGTTGTCGTATATGGACATCGGCAGGGGACACGGCCGCTGCGAGAGAAGTCCCATCTTCTTCCTTATGTGGGTGATCTCGGCTCTGGGATCGAACACGTCCTCGCCGTCAACCAGAACCTGGCCGGTGATCTTGACCCCCTCCTGGGACTCGATCAGCCGATTGAAGGACCGCAGGAGGGTCGTCTTGCCGCAGCCGGACGGCCCTATTATGGCGGTTATCATCTTGTCGGGGATGTCCACGCAGACGTTCTTGAGGGCGCACTCGCCCCCGTAGCGTACCGTGAGGTTCCTGACGCTGATGTGCGGCCTGAGCTCCAATTCGTCCTCCCGTTGCCTATCCTACTTCACAATATACCTGGTGTATTTCCTCGTGAGCAATCTCGACGCTATGCTGATTATCAAGATGATGATCGTGAGTATCAGGGCGGACGCGTGCGCCCGTTGCTGGACCTCGGGGAAGGGTGTGCCCAGCTGGAAGAAGATCGCCAAGGGCAGCGTGGCGGCCGGCCGCATCAAGGAATGCGGAATGGAATCGCTGTAGCCGGCGGTGAACATCACCGAGGCGGCGTCCCCCACACCTCTTCCGAAGGCGATCAGTATGGCCGTGAGTATACCGGGGAAGGCCTGCCTCACCACCACCTTGATGGCGGTCTCCCAGCGCGTGGTGCCGAGGGCATAGGAAGCGTCGGTCAGTTCCTCGGGCACCATTCTCACTACCTCGTCCATCGCCCGGCACATAATCGGCAAGACCAGCAGCGACACCGCTATGATTCCTCCCAGCAGCGACGCCCCGACGCCGAAGAAGAGCATTATGGTGAATCCGAACGCGCCGTAGACTATCGAGGGAATGCCCCAGAGCACGTCCAGCGAGAACCGCACAAGGCCGGCCAGGGGCGAGCCCTTCTTGGTAAAGACGTTGAGGTAGAGCACCACCGGCAGGCTTATGGCTATCGCCACGAGGGTGGCGCCGCCGGCCAGATAGATCGAGCCCACGATCGCGTTCAGGATCCCGCCCTCCTTGCCCAGATAGTATCCCCCCTTGGGGGCCTGGGTGATCATGGAGAGCTTCATTGCCGGCAGCCCCTTTATGGCCACTGTGGTGAGTATCAGCACCAGGCTCAGGAGAATCAGCGCGGTCGAGACCACCATCAGCACCTTGAAGATGCGCTCCTCGACCTTTCGCCACTCCAAGCGGCCGCTTCCGGCCAAGATGCCGCCCGGCTTGACTCCTCCGGAGCCTCCCATCGCGAGTCGGGTCGGGGCAGAAAGCCTCCTCTTCCTGGTCCGTCCCTCTTCCCACCTCTCAGGGTTCATGCCGGGCGCTCCTCACTTCATGCTCTTGGTGACGCGCACCAGCACGAGCCGGGCGCCCACGTTGAAAAGCAAGACCACAACCAGAAGAACCAGCGAAGCCAAGAGAAGCGCCGAGTCGTAGAGCGGCACGCTCAGCATCTCTCCGTAGTTGTTGGCGATCAAGGCCGCCAGCGGGTAGCTGGGATCCAAGAGCGAATGGGGCACTCGGGCCACGTTGCCGGCGACCATGAGGACGGCCATGGTCTCTCCGAATGCGCGCGACAGCCCCAACAGCACGGCGGCGACGATGCCGGGAAAGGCCCGGCGCACCACCGCGTACTTCACGGTCTGCCACTTGGTGGCTCCCAGGGCGAGCGAGGCGTCCCTCAGCTCTCTTGGCACGGTTCCGAACACCTCCATGGTGACGTTGACGATCAGGGGAAAGATCATGATCGCCAGCACGATGCCGGCCGCCAAGACCGAGTAGCCGGAGGAGAAACTGCCGGTGAGCGGGGCGATGTAGTCCTTTATGAAGGGCACGATTATCAGTATGCCCCACACGCCGAAGACCACCGAGGGAATGCCGGCCAGGAGGTCTATCAGCGGCCTGGCGATGTCACGCATTCGCCGGGGCGCGTATTCCGACAGGTAAATGGCCGCCAGCAGGCACAGGGGAACCGCTATGGCGACCGCGACCAGGGTCACCCACAGGCTTCCCATTATGAACGGGAAGAACCCGAAATCTCCCTTGAGCGGCTTCCACGATGTGCCCAAGAGCAGGTGGCCGAGGGACTTCATGGCGAGTATCGGCCGCGACCTCTCGAAGAGCCCGAGGGTCATGAACACCAGGATAAGGCCGGAGAAGACCGTAAGGACGAGCATTACCCGCCCGACGATCTTGTCCTGCAACAGCCTCCAAGCTCGCCACATCTCGTCTATCTCACTTGGTTGCAGCCGGCTCGGCGGCGGGCTTCACCTCGGGAAGAGGCTGGCCGCCTACCCGCGCCAGCATCTCGGCCAGCTTGGCCTCAGGCAGATTGATGTAGCCGCTCTCCGGCACGAACCTCTGCCCGTCGGTAAGCAGCCATATCATGAACTCCTTCACGGGCTCCCGGGTGGGGAGGGCCCTGCACACGAAGTTGAGGTCCCTCGCCGGTGGAGACGGATACCGGCCTTCGGCTATGGCCTTCACGACGTCGTCGCGGGTGGCATAGCAGTCCTCTTCTGGGTCGATCTTGCCGTTGCTGTTGACATCTATAGGCAGGGGCTTGATGCCCGCGAGCGGCCTGAGGGTCTTGGAATCAAACGCGTAGCCTATGTTGTTGAAGCCGATCCCGAGGTTGTCCCTCTTTACCGCTTCGGTCAGTCCCGGGTCTCCGTAGACTGCCACACCGTTGAGATCCTCCTGCTTCTTGCCCATGAAGGCAGCCCAGGTGTCGGCAGCGCCGCAGGCGTCTGAACGCGTGTAGACATGCACAGGGTCCTTGGCGTCGGTCCCGAGTATCTGGCCCCAAGTGGTCATGGTCTCGTTGATCCAGATGCCCACGAAAGTCTCGCGCTTCACGCCCTTCGCCATGAGCTCCGCGAGGAAGGGGTTTGCCTCGTTAACCGTTGGGACCACGGCGTCCTTGGTCACCGCTATCCACCAGGCGCCCTTCTCCAGCTCCGCCGGATAGATTTCCCGGGAAACCATGCCTATGTCCACAACGCCGGCCAGCGCGTCGGCCATGCCCTTGCCAGCGCCTCCAGCGGAAATGTCGATCTTGACCTGGGGATAAGCCTTCTTGAATTCCTCGGCCCACTTGACCACCATCGGGTACAGAGCCCAGGCTCCGGACAGCGTCACCGTACCCTCAAGGGCCTGCTTGGGGACATACTGCGTCGACTGCTGTGTCTGTTGCGCCTGCTGGGTCTTGGCCGGCGGGGTCTCGGACCCGCACGCCATCATGAGGATCAAGGCAATTGCCGCGACCGCTAGCGCCGCCCGGCCGGACCACATCAATCTGCTACGCATGCTTCCAACCTCCGTTTGACCCCGTACGTTCCGCGCCTCGCCGCCCCGGCGATCCTTGTCAGCCCGCGCTCCTCCCTGAAGCCGCACCGGGCCGGCCCAACCTGATCATCCCTATCATAATAGTCGGGTTTCCGTACGCGCAATGCCGCCCCTATCGCCTTCCTCCCTTCGCACTTGGAGTGCGCGAGGACGGAGGCGACTGCGTCCCTCTGCACACGTCCTCAAGGGTTATACCCTCTAGCATTTCGGCAACCACGTTGCGAACATCAAGCATTACCTTCCTGAGGCCGCACTTCTTCTCGTCGGAGCACCTGACGTGGGCCCACTTGCTGACGCATCCCAGGGGCGCCAGCGGTCCGTCGATCTCCCGGATTATTCGGGCCAGGGACACGTGCTTGGGTGGCTTGAGTAGAAGGTAACCCCCGTGGGCGCCGCGCTTGCTGTCCAGAAGCCCGACGCGCTTGAGCTGCAGCAGGATCTGCTCGAGGAACTTCTCGGGTATCTTCTCGCGCTGCGATATCTCGTGGATACGGACCGGGGCCTTCTTGTAGTTGAGAGCCAGGTAGGCCATCGCCCTGAGCGCGTATTCGCCTTTTCGGGAAATCCTCATCCGCGCCTCGCTCGAAGACCGGTCGAAAGTCTACTCAGCTGATAGACTTGATAGACAATGATACCGGAGGCGGGCCGGGTTGTCAAGCTGTTTTGGCATACCGGAATCCGTGCGGAATAACGGCGACGGCGCCGAAGGGGAGACCTGCTTCAGACTTCCGGTCCCCCCGAAATCCGAAGGCTGGGCGCGGATCTTGTGATCCGGCCCAGCCCTATTACTGGGGCCGACCTGATGTCTTTACGCTCCATGTCCCAGCCTTGGCCGGCCCCACATCAACCCTAACCCGCGGCAAGGCGCCGTACAGGCCAGACTTGAGTTGCGGTCATCGTGAGAGCGAGTGTGGCTTCCAGATTGTCTCGATTGTTCCTTTTCAATTCTGTTTGATGCGCCCCGCCGGGATAGGTTGCACCCAAAATGCGGGGCGGACAGCTCCCGGTTGCAGCCGAGGCCCCGGGGCTATATACTTACCGAACCAACAGGATAGGAGGAGGTCACGTGAAAATGCGGGCAGTCACAGGCGGCAAAGGCGGCAAGATGGCAACCAAGATTGGCGCGAAGTCTCGCGGAGGCAAGTCCGGGGCGAGCAAGATGAGATGGGACCTGGACTCCATATTTCCTGGAGGCTCGGCCTCTCCGGGGTTCGCGACATACAGGCGCACGGTGGCGCGCGACCTGGAGCGCGCGAAGGTGATGCTGGAGAGGCTGCCGCGCGGCGGCGGCCCCCACGCCCTCAAGCGCTGGGCGGATTTCATCGTCTTCTTCCAGGGCCTGAGCGAGCGGCTGTCTCACGCCGGCAGTTTCGCGTACTGCCTTGTCGCTCAGGATGTGAACGACGCCAAGGCGATGGCGCTCTTGGAGGAGATCTCCGCGATGGAGGCCACGTGGGAAGTGGTCAGAACCGGCATCGAGGAGTACGCCATAGGGGTCAAGGGCGCGGCGTGGAAGAAGCTCCTCGGCGACCGGAGGCTCAAGGAGATATCCTTCTACCTCGACGAGATGCGCAAGGTCGCCAGGCTCAAAATGGAACCCAAGCTTGAGAAGCTTGCCTCCGAGCTGGGCGCCAACGGCTACCACGCCT
Source organism: bacterium (assembly GCA_049288275.1). Lineage (GTDB taxonomy): Bacteria > Arandabacterota > Arandabacteria > Arandabacterales > Arandabacteraceae > JBAQHK01. Next base: position 5,851 of record JBAQHK010000113.1, read on the forward strand.
GGAACCGGCTCTACACCAAGATCGCCGGCGACCTCCGCGCCGATTGGGTCGAGAGGGGCAAGAAGCAGTCGCTCTCGATGGGGCAGCTGTCCAACAAGTTGAGCTCGCCCAACCGCAACATCCGGAGGGAGGCCTTTGAGAAGCTGACGGCCTCGTGGAAATCGATGGAGGCGCTCACGGGGATGGAGCTCAACTCCATGGCGGGCTTCCGCCTGAGCCTGTACAAGGCGCGCGGCTGGGACTCCCCGGTCTCCGAGGCGTTGATCATGGGGCGGATGCAGCGGGAGACCATCGACGCGATGTGGGACGCGGTCGCCCGGGGCCGGAGCCGCGTGGCCCGATACGTGGAGGCCAAGAAGAAGATCCTCAAGATAGACCGGTTCCGTTGGTACGACTTGTTCGCCCCGATCGGCGGCGCGGAGAAGTCCTTCGGCTACGATGAGGCCTGCGATTTTGTGGTGCGGCACCTGTCGTCCTTCTCCGATGATCTCGGGAGATTCGCCCGTATGGCGATAGACGCGCGGTGGATCGAGGCCGAGGACAGGTCGGGCAAGATGGGCGGCGGTTTCTGCTCGGGGATGCCCGCGGCCAAGCAGTCGCGGATCTTCATGACCTTCTCCGGCAACTACAACGAAATGATGACCCTCGCCCACGAGCTGGGGCACGCCTATCACGGCTGGGTCTTGCGCACTCGGGGCTACCTGGGCCGGCAGTACCCGATGAACCTCGCCGAGACCGCTTCCACCTTCAACGAGATGCTTGTGACGGACGCGGCTCTCGGGGCGGCCGACGCCAAGGCGGAGCGGCTTTCGCTCCTAGACAAGAAGCTCCAGGAAGAGCTGATCATGATGTGCGACATCTACTGCAGGTACATCTTCGACAGCCTGTTCTACGAGGAGCGAAAGAAGGGTCCGGTGGTGACCGAGCGGCTCGGCGAGTTGATGGTCCAGGCTCAGAAGCAGGCCTTCGGCGGCATTCTGGCGGACGACGGCTACCACCCTCTGTTCTGGGCCTCCAAGATGCACTTCTCGGAGACAGCGGTGCCTTTCTACAACTTCCCGTACACGTTCGGGCACCTGTTCGCCGGGGGCATCTACGATCGAGCGAAGAAGGAGGGCCCCTCCTTCGCCAAGGCCTACAGGGCGCTGCTGGCGGACACCGGCTCCCTCACGACCGAGGGGGTCGCCCGCAGGCACATGGGCGTCAATCTCACCAAGCCGGACTTCTGGCGTGACGCGGTCACAAGATCGCTCGCCGACGTGGATACGTTCATCAAGCTCGCTCGCGGCTAGCGGGGACGACCAAGGGGGCTACGCGGGCTGCTTGGTCCAGATGCGGGTGTTGAGATTGAGGTCGTCGACGATCCCGACGGCAAGGTGCAGGTCGTCGAAGTAACCCTCGGCGCTTGAGAAGCCGACAATGCTGGTGAAGACCTTGGGCTCGAAGAGCGCCTTGGTGTAAGGGACGGCGACGAAGACCTGCGATCCCACGAAGGAGAGATGGACCGGCCGACCGGTCTTCTTGCGGAAGTTCACGATCCTCTCCATCAGGCTGGTGGACAGTATGTATCTGGATTCTATCTGATCGTCCCCATACACCACGAAGTACTTCTCGAACTCCGGATCCTCAAGCTTCACAAGCTCGCCTCTTCCCCTGTTCAGGGACTGCAGGAAGGAGCCGGCTCCCCCAAAGACCTTCTCGGCGGTGTCGGGCAGGACCACGGTCCTGCCGTAAAACTGCTTGTTGAAATCGGCGACGAAGAAGAGGCCCTTGAAGATGGTGTGCCAGTTCCTGCGCCGCCCGCTTCTGCCGTGGGTCTCGGTCTTGTACTCGGCGTGGATCTCGGAGAACTCTATCCTGGTGTCGCCGAGCCGCCCCTTGACGTGATCGTCACCCCTGAACCTGTCCGGAGCGCGTTGGAATATCCTGCTCGACGTGAACTGCCATGGCTCGATGTGGCCCCTGGCCCAGTATTCAAGTCCCGGGTCGATGAAGGCAACTATCCTGGTGATGACGCGGGTCTTGAAGCAGTGCACGTATTCGCTGATCAGCAACCCGTAGAGGAAGCGCCCGGCCCCGGCGCAGACGGCGACGCCGAGCAGGGCCAGCCAGCCCGAAAGGCGGTAGCCGAGGTCCAGGCCCACGGCGAGGACTCCGAGCCCGCCCACAACCGCCAGCAGAATCATCACCTTGCCGAGCACCGCCCGCCGCATGGCTTCGAGCTGCTTGAGCTCCTTCACCAGATCGGTGGCGTAGAAATGGCCGAAGTCGGACAGCGTCTTCCCGGTCATCTAAGGGTTCCGTTCCGCCAGCGGCTACTGTCTCTTGAACAACCCCTGAACATCTACGGGCTCACGCTCCTCGGGTCCGATCTCGAAGACCGCCCGGAGCTTGTAGTTCATGATCTGAGCCATGATGTTGGTCGGGAACATCTCAACCGCGTTGTTGTAGTCGGTAACCGCGGCGTTGTAGGCGCGCCGCGCGGCGGAGATCTGCTCCTCTACCTCGTTGAGGGTGACCTGGAGCTGCATGAAGCTCTGGTTGGCCTTGAGATCGGGGTAGTTCTCGACCGCCACCATGATGCCTCGCAGCACCTTGGAGATCTCGCGATCGATGGCTATCTTCTCGTCGTCGGTGCTCTGCCCCGACAGAGCCCGGGCCCGCAGCTCGGTGACCTTGGTCAGCACTTCCTTCTCAAACTGCATGTACTGCTGGACAGTGGCCACCAGGTTGGGAATCAAGTCGTAGCGCTTCTTCAGCAGAGCGTCGACCGCGCCGAAGACATTGATCACCTGGTTCTTCTTGCGTATCAGGCTGTTGTAGAGGCCTACGGCCACCAGCGCGACCATCACGATGATCGCGATAACGATTCCGACCATGAACATGGGTCTTGCCTCCTTCCCTTTCACTCCTAGGTGCGGCGTTTTCGGCAATCACCTTAGGGCTTTTTGCCGGATTAGTCCACGTGATAAGTGGCGCGGGTGCCGGGGGGCGGTCAGTATTCCCGAAAGCGGACGAAGCTGGTGGCGCCGGCCCGAGCCTCCAGTACCACCTCGCGGGGTGCGCCCCCGTCGGCGGCCTGAACCGAGAGCGCGTGGCGGCCGGGCTCGAGGTACAGCGTTGTGATGTAGACCGACCTCGGCAGCGACAGCCAGCCGCGAAGGTCGGCCTGCTCGGTAGTTGAGGTGACGAGGTTGGCGAGCCAGCGGACCATCCACCCGTACTTGTCGCCGGCCTTGTCCGTCACCTTGTACTTGATGATCGCCCGGGCGAGCGCCTTGGCAAACACCCCAGGCAGGTCGCCCTCCAGCTCGGCCCGCGCTATGGCGTAGACGTCCTCGCAAAGCGAGGGCGTGTGCCTCAGAGAGTCAACGTAGAGGCTGGGCGCGCAGGCGGGCGGCGCCTCTGGATAATGGGGCAGCGCGATCCGCAGGAAATAGGCGACGTCATCGGCGTCGTAGATGAATCCCGTGGCGCGGGAAGATACCCCGAGCGAGAAACCGGCCGGGTCGCCCCGGGCGCGGTCCGCCTCGGACTTGAGGATGGGTGTCTCAAGTGCCAGCTCCTGCTTGGCCGGCACAAATCCGCGTTCTACAAGCACCACGACCTTGGCCAGATCCTTTGTGGGAATGGCGGCGGCGTCGGTGCAGGCTTGGGCGGCGAGGGCGGTAAGGCTGTCGATCTGGTCCTGGAACCCCAGCGCGCGCGCGGTGCGCACGAGATCGCACCTCAGCTCCGGCGGCGCGGTCACGCCGAAGAGTTCTCCGTAGGTGTGGTACGCGGTGAGGGCGTTCTTGTAGGACACGTAGGCGTCGTTGGTCTGCCCGCCCCACTCGTAGAGAACACCCGTCAGGTACTCCAGGAAGGCATCCTGCCTGTACGGCCTCCCGTCCTCCGCCGAGTAGCGCGCGAGCTTCTGGCTTGCCTTCCGGCATTCCACCAGCGCGCCCTCCTCGTCGGCAAGGAACATGTAATTGAGGGCTCTGAAGTAGTTGACCAGGACCTGCTCGAAGGGCCTCGGCACGTATCTCAAGGCGAGATCGCTGGTCACCAGGGAGGCGGCCTCCCGGGACGCGCTCTTGGTGTAGAGCCGGTCGGTGAGAACCTCGGCTCGCTCGAAGGTCTGGTTGCTCTCCCGGTAGCTTCCGGCGTAGTGAAGCAGAAGCCCCTTCTCGAGCAGGCACAGGGGGTCCTCCTCCGATTGGCAGACTCGGTCCACCTCACCGAGGGCACGGGTGTAGTCCTGCTGGGCCATCAAGGCGCGGGCGCGCGACATGCTGTAGGGGTGCGACGCGCATCCGGCGAGGAAGCAGGCTGCGGCCGTCGACGCCAGGGCAAGGGCGCCCAAGGCGAAACAAGCTCGCCGGGACAGCTGTCTCGGGCCGGCCGGGCCGCGTGGCATCACTGGTGTGGTAGACAGGCCTGTGCGCTCCTTCGATGACCGGGACTCGGACAGTCCGGCTCCCCCGCGTGCCGACAGCTTAGCACGCGCCGGCCGCCGGCGACAACAGCAAATGGGGCGGCCGGGCCCCGAGCGGAGCCTCCGGTGAGGGCGGCGGTTCGCGTTGACATGGCGCTCGGGCTTGGGTAGGTTAGCGCAGGTTCGCGTGGGCAGGCGGTTGTCGATTGCAGGCAAGGAGGGTGGAGGCTTTGACTGGCCCGGAGAAGGTGCTGCTGGTCGGATCGTACAGGGGGCGCAGGGAGCGCGGCCAGGCGCTGGAGTCCATTGAAGAGCTCGGCCTTCTCGCGGCGACCGCCGGCGGCGAGGTGGTCGCCGACGTTCTCCAGGAGCGCCGAGGCGTAGACCCGGCCACCTACGTGGGCAAGGGCAAGGCAGAGGAAATCGGAGGTATCTGCCGCGCCAGGGGCATCGACCTCGTGGTCTTCGATGACGACCTGAGCCCTGCCCAGGCCAGGAACCTCGAGAAGCTCACCGAGGTCAGGGTCGTGGACCGCAGCCAGCTGATCTTGGACATCTTCGCCCTGGGAGCCCGCACCAGTGTGGCCAAGGCCCAGGTGGAGCTTGCCCAACTGGAATACACGCTTCCCCGGCTCACCGGCATGTGGGAGCACCTGTCCAGGACCGGCGGCGGAATCGGCACCCGGGGACCCGGAGAGACGCAGCTCGAGGTGGATCGGCGGCGCATAAGAAGGCGGATCTTCACGCTCAAGCGGGCCCTTACCAAGGTCGAGCAGGACAGAATCGTGAGGGCATCGCGCAGGAAGGGCATCACCAAGGCGAGCCTCGTGGGCTACACCAACAGCGGCAAGTCCACGCTCTTCAATCACCTTACCCGGGCCGGGGTGCCCACCGGCGACAAGCTCTTCAAGACCCTGGATACCACCACGCGGCTGCTCCATCTGCCGGGCAAGGAGAGCATGCTGTTGAGCGACACCGTGGGGTTCATCAGGAAGCTGCCCCACCACCTGGTGGTCTCCTTCCACGCCACGTTGGAGTGCGTGATCGAGGCCGACGTGATAGTGCACGTCGTTGACATCGCGCGGCCCACCTGGGAGCACCAGATTGAAACCGTGAGGAACGTGCTCGAGGAGATCGGCGCCGGCGGCAAGCAGGAGGTTCTGGTCTTCAACAAGGTCGATCTGGTGCGCGATCAGGCGGACCTGCGAGGCGCGCTGCGCAGTTACGAGGACGCAGTCGCGGCCAGCGCCCTCAGGGGGCGGGGGATCGACGAGCTCCAGGAGAGGCTCTTCGCGCTCGCGGTCAGAGACAAGCGCGAGGTCGTGGTGACCGTGCCCGAGGGCGACGGCAAGATGCTCGGCTATGTTCAACGCTACGGGACGGTGCTGGGCAGCGAAGCCAGCGGCGGCGCGCTACGGCTGCGGGTGCGGATCGCCGAGGCGTACCTGAAGCCCCTGGAGCCCCACCTTGAGCGCGAGGCCCGTTGATGCCCGGCAAGGGGCGTCGGCGGGGCCTGTCGCCGACCACCCCCACCGTGCTCGCTCGCGCTGCGCTCGTCGGGGGGCCCCCGTCGGCGCCACCCGCCTCGCGTTCGGGGCCGTCGTCGGGCCGAAGCCCTTTGCTCAGAGAACTGATATTCGCTACGGGCAATCGGCCCTTCCTCGGCCCACATGCTGCCGGCGCCGATGTTGGCGAATTGCGCGCAGTGAATGTAGTACTGAACGAAGCGCTTTCGCCAACGAGGCGCCGATGTGCGGAGGCGAGTGGGGTTCCGAGCCGGAGCGCAGCCCACGACCGAGCCGATTCCGGCCCGCGCGGCGGGTTAATCGGGAGCTGTTCGTGGATCTGACCCCAACCACCAAGGTGCTGGTAACCGGGGCCAGCGGCTCACTGGGCTGGACTCTCTCGGGGATGCTGGCGGCCAAGTGCCGGGTGAGCGGGACCTATCTTACGCGCCCGCAGCTTCCCGACGGCGTCGCCGGCGTGCGGCTTGATCTCGCCGGCGGGGCATCGATCGCCGAGCTGGTCACGTCGCTCGAGCCGGACGTGATCGTGCACGCGGCGGCGATCACCGACCCGGACCGGTGTGAGCGGGACATCGGAGTCGCCCTCGCGGTGAACTTCGAGGCCACCGGGCGCCTTGCATCGGCGGCGTCCCGGCTGGGGTCGCGCCTGGTGTACGTATCGACCGACCTGGTCTTCGACGGCGCCAAAGGCAACTACCGGGAGAGCGATCAACCGCGCCCCCTCAGTGTCTACGGCACCTCCAAACTCCGTGGCGAGGAGGTGGCGCTTGAAGCCTGCCCCGATGCCCTGGTCATACGGAGCGCGCTGATCTACGGTCTGGCCGGTCCGGCCCGCGGCACCTTTCTCGGACGGATGCTGGACAACCTCGCCGAGGGCCGGCGCGTGCAGCTGTTCACCGATCAGAGGCGCAATCCCGTCCTGGTTGATGACCTCGCCGCCGGCGTGGTGATGGCGATCCGGAGGGATCTCGCGGGTCTCTATCATCTCGGAGGAAGTGAAGCGGCCAGCCGCTACCAGTTCGGCAAGGCGGCCTGCGAGGTCTTCGAGTGTGACCAGGCCCTGCTTGTGCCGGTGACAATGGACGACGCGGTGTTCCCGGCGAAAAGGCCGGCGGATGCGACCCTGGATATCGGCAAGTTCGTCGCCGCGACAGGCCTTGCGCCCTGCGGGCTCCTGGAGGGGCTTCGCCGGGCCAGAGCCGGCGGCTCGGCGCCGGATCGCTGATCGAGGCGGGCCCGGCGGCGGGCGCTCACTCGATAGATATCTGGACGTTGCCCTCGTCGGACTCCACGTCCACGATCTTGCCTGTGTTCTCCGACATCACCTGAGAGAGCACGCTGTCGATCTCGACCCCTTCGTCGGCCAGGTCCTTCTTGGTCTTGGCGGGTATGAACCTTGCGACGAACTTGGCCAGACCCACGGGCAAGGTCAGATTGACGGTCTGCTTGCCTGTCTTGGGATCGGTTATCCTGACCCTGATCTTCCTGGTTTCCCGCGCTGCCTCCGGGGCCGGCCGGTCGCACGGCAGCGCGTCCAGGCGCTCCGCGGCCTCATCGGCCGATATCTTGCCCTCCTCGATCATCCTGAGAATCTTCATCCTGTCTTCCCGCATTGTCTCCCTCCTGTAAGCTCAAGGACGCAATCGGGATCATGACCCACGCTGACGCCGTAATCAAGGCCCTTGTGGTCATGGCCGGTGCGAATTAGAATCACTGTCTGAGCGTGAGGAGGCCGGCCTTGAGAGACAAATTCGCGGCGATTCGCAAGACCTTTCCCATCACCGAGCGCTACATCTACTTCAATCACGCGGGCGTCTCGCCGTTCTCCACAAGGGTCGCGGGCGCGCTGCATCGGCACGCCGAAGAACAGGCCACGCACGCCGGCGCTGCGGAGCCTCGCTGGACCAAGCGCGTGGAGAGCGCGCGGCGCGAGGCGGCCCGGCTTCTCGGCGCCAAGCCCGGAGAGATAGCCTTCGTCGACAACACCACGCAGGGGCTCAACTACTTCGCCCGCGGCCTCGCGTGGAAGCGGGGCGACAACGTGGTGCTGCCGCGAGTGGAGTTTCCCTCCAATGTCTACCCTTGGCTTGCGCTCAAGGACCAGGGTGTCCGGCTCAAGTTCGTTCCGGAACGCGCCGGAAGGGTGCTGGTCGAAGACGTGGAGCGGGCGATCGACGCCCGGACCAGGATAGTCGCCATGAGCTTCGTGGAGTTTTCAAGTGGCTACCGCAACAGGCTCGCCGAGATCGGAAGGATCTGCGACCGACGCGATGTCTACTTCGTGGTGGACGGCATCCAGGGTGTCGGCGCGCTGGCTCTCGACGTCAAGCGCTGCCGGATCGACGGCCTCTCCGCCGGCGGACACAAGTGGCTGCTGGCGCCACAGGGCACCGGCATCTTCTACTGCTCCCCGAAGGTGCTGGATGAGATTCGGCATCCGACACCGGGCTGGCTGTCCATGGTCGGCTGGACCGACTACTACAATTTCAAGTACGAGATGTGGCCGGACTCGCGGCGCTACGAGTCTGCGCAGAAGAACCTGGTAGGCATCGCCGGCCTGGATCAGGCCCTCAGGCTGATAAACGGGCTGGGCATCGAGGCGATCGAGCGACGAATACTGGATCTGACCGACCATCTCTGCGACCTGCTTGAGCGGCGCGGCTTCAAGGTATTGAGCCCGCGCGGCCGAGGCGAGAAATCCGGCATCGTGACTTTCTATCCACGCGCGGGCAGCGCCGAGGCCCTTTGCGCTCACCTCCTCAGGCGCCGGATGATAACCGTCCCCCGGCAGGGCGGGGTGCGGGTGTCGCCTCACTTCTACAACACTCGCGAAGAGGTGGAGCGGCTTGTGGAGGCTCTGCCGTAGGGACGCGAGCTCAGGTGGCCAGGTCCCGCCTGCCGTCGATCTTCAGATCGAACTTGAGCCGAGAGGACCTCGGTTCCACCTTGAAAGCCGGCGGGAGCCGTATGGGCGCAGTTTCACCTTGACCCGCGCCACGGCGACGCGGTAGGCTTGGTCCGAACCCTTGGGAAAGGGGGTGGTGGTCGGGAATCTGGGTTCAGGCGAGGTCCGACGGACTTGGGCTCCGTGCCCGCCGTGGCCGATCGAGAGACGACGGTCGGGAGTGGGGCGCCGGGTTCGTGGACGGCTGCGAGCCGGACTTCGCCGGAGGTCCGGCTTAAGAAAACATAGGCATTACCAAGCAAAGCTTGGGAGGGGAGGTTGTGGATGATGTGGCACGCTTTGCGTTTTTGTTTGGTGGCTGTTTGTGCGACCCTGGTCGGAGCCGGTGCGTTCGGGTTGAGTCCTGCCGCCGCGTCGGTGAGGATCAACGAAGTCCTGGCGGCCCCGGCGAGCGATTGGGACGGTGATCTCGAGACTGACTCCAAGCAGGACGAGTGGATTGAGATAGCCAACATGGGGCCCGCCGACGTGGACATGGCTGGCCTGTTCCTCCTGACCGGCGAAGCCAAGGCGGTGGTCTACGGCTTCTCGGGCGTCCTGGCCGCCGGTGGGCACCTCGCGGTCTACGGGAGTGACGCCGTCCAGTGGGAGATCGACAACGGGCAATCTTCAATCGGACTCAGCCTCAATAACTCGGGGGACATGGTGTGGCTGGCTGAGGTCTCCGGCGCCGACACCACAGTCCGGGATTCGACGTCCTTTGGTTCTTCGCAGGTCGGCTACGATGTGTCGGCTGGAAGAGTGCCGGACGGATCGGGCGCGTGGTTGCTGTTCGATCACTTCCATGCCATGGGAGGCTCGGGCGGCGATCCGACTCCGGCCGCGTCCAATTCCTCAAACCCGCCGCCGCACGTCGTCGGCATCACGCGCGATCTGGCCTACCCCACTGCGGATGACAGCGTGCGCGTGACCGTGGAGGCCGGCGACGCGACCGACGTCTCCAGGGTGCTCCTGTGGTATCAGGTGAACCTCGAAGACGGCGAGCAGCCGGAGATGCATCTGATATCGGGAACGCCGGATCTTGGGGTTTGGTCTTACGCGCTTCCGCCGTGCGCTCCCGACGACACCGTTCGCTACCGGGCGCTGGTTTACGAGACTCTGGTGCCCGAGGTGATGACCGCCACGCCCTGGATCGGCTACCGGGTGCGGAGCGGGGGGCTCACGGTCAGGATCAACGAGATCCTGGCCGATCCTCCGAGCGAGGCGGCGGGCGATGCCAACGGCGACGGCATCAGGGACTCCTCCGATGACGAGTTCGTGGAGCTGGTGAATTGCGGCTCCACCTCCGTCGACATGGGCGGCTGGAAGCTCACCGACGGCCTCTCGGTGCGGCACACGTTTCCCGACACCGGCATGGTGGTGAGTCCCGGGGAGTACGTGACGATCTTCGGAGGAGGATCGCCCACCGGATTCACCGGCAAGGTCTTCACAGCCTCAACCGGAGGGTTGTCGCTCACCAACACCGGCGACGCGGTTTCGGTTCTCGACAGGTCCGGCGAGATGGTGGACATCTACTCGTTCGCCAACGAGGCCAACAAGGACCAGTCGCTGGTGCTCTCGCCCGACTGCACCGGGCAATGGATGTTGGCCTCGCAGGCAGGCTTGTCGGTGCCGTTCACGCCCCACCGGCCGAACGTCGGCACTGCGGTCACGCCTACGACCTGGGGCAACATAAAGGTGCTCTTCAGGTAAGCCAAGGGCAGGGGCGGCTGGCGGGAGAGGCGCTTCGTTCAGAGAACTGATATTCACTCCGCGCTCTCTCCCGCTTCGCCGCCCTGGAGGGGCCGAGGAAGGGCCGATTGCCCGCAGCGAATGTCAGTACTCTGAGCGAAGGGCTTCGGCCCGACGATGGCCCCGCACACGGGAGCGAAGCGCCTGCCGCACGAGCCCATCTGAGCCGGAGCGCCGCCCGCCCGAGGCCCGCCTCTGCCCCCGGTTTTTGCTTGAGATTGCCGGCGGCCGCGTTAAGATGGGGGTCGGACGGGAGACTTGACGGCAGACCATGAGGAGGTCACGCGGTTGGATGCACTCGATGCCCTGAAGGGGAGACGAAGCGTACGGGTTTACGAGGAGAAGGCGGTTCCCAGGAATCTCATAGAAGAGATAGTGGATGCAGCCCGGCTGGCCCCCTCAGCCAACAACATCCAGCCTTGGGAGTTCGTTGTGGTAACCGACAGGGCAGTGCGCGAGGCGATCGCGGGCATGACGGACTACGGCAAGTTCATAGCCCAGGCCGGCGCCTGCGTTGCGGTCTTCTGCAAGGACGTCAAGCACTACCTTGAGGACGGTTCGGCGGCTACGCAGAACATCCTGGTCGCGGCCCATGCCCTCGGGCTCGGCACCTGCTGGGTGGCGGGCTACAAGAAGGACTACGCCGAGCCGGTGCGGGACCTGCTGGGGGTCCCCGGGGGGCACAGCCTGGTAAGCCTCATATCCCTGGGCTATCCGGCTGTCAAGGCCGAGGAGCACGGCAAACGGCGCCTCAGGGATGTGCTTCATTGGGAGCGGTTCTGAAGGGGGTGATGACCTGTGGCCGTTGCTGAGATCAGTGTCGTACCGGTCGGCGCGGGGCCGAGCATAAGCACCTACGTCGCGCGAGCTGTGGGCATCGTCAAGGCAAGCGGACTCAAGTACGAACTGTCCTCGATGGGCACCAACGTCGAGGGCGACGTGTCCGCGATACTTGCGATAGTGATGAAAGTCCACGAGGCCTGCTTCGCGCAGGGCGCGGTCCGAGTGCTCACCACGCTCAAGATCGACGATCGCAGGGACAAGACGCTCTCCATAGACGGCAAGAAAGCCGCCGTCGCCGCCAGACTGATGTAGTCGCTCGCCGCCGCTACGTTCGGCTTCGGTCGGGGGCTGCGCTCCGGCTCAGAGTACTGATATTCGCCTCCGCATCAGCCCCTCTCCCTTGCCTCACCGGACTGGCGCCGAGGAAGGGCCGACTGCCCGAAGCGAGTATCAGTTCTCTGAGCGAAGGGCTTCGGCCCAACGACGGCGTCATCTCCGGTGCGCCCGATTATGATTGACTTCGGCCCCGGTTTGGGGCTATGCTCAAGCTCAGACGGCGAAGTGCATTCTGCAACGTTTTGTTGCCAAATGCGGTGTCTGGAAGCGGGCGCGAATGGCGTCGCGGCAGAGCGTTCCTAACTCATTATAAATGAATGAGGTATGGCGGCGGGCGCGGGATATCTCCGATCGATCCGGCATACCTCATGCATGGAATCCATCTCGGGATTGTATAGGCCTGGGTCTGGTGTTTGAATCGGAGGGGGGAGGCCTGGGACCGGGTTCCGCTGACTGGGGAGGACTGACATGGAAGAGAACCTCAAGCCTGCCGGGTGCAGGACGCGCGAGACCAGACAGGGCGGCTTCTCGATCATAGAGCTGCTTGTGGTCGTGGTGATCATAACCATTCTCCTGGCCGCCGGCCTGCCGGCGATGCAGAAGCACACCGGGCTCTCCAAACTCAAGCAGGCCACAGACGAGGTTTCGAGCTCGCTCAAGTTGGCGCGCCAGCGCGCGGTCGCCACCACTGGAACTGTGGTTGTGCAATTCGACAAGCGCAACTCCAGGTTCTACTTGTTCGACGACGAGAACGGCAGCGGCGCGCGTGACGGCAACGAGACCATGGCCGGACCGTACGACATTCCCAAGGGAGTCGCGCTCGCCGAGGTCGGTTTCGCGAACAGCCGGGTGGCCTTCGGGCCCCTGGGTGGCGCCAGTGAGTCCGAGGCCGTCGTGCTGGTCAACGCGCGAGCCGACGCGCAGAGAGTGGACGTCACCAGTGCCACCGGCCTGATCTACGTGTCTGACATCTACCAGTACGAAGGCGGCGACGTTCAGAACCCATAGGGAGGATGCGCGAACCATGGTGTGCCTGCTTCGTAGCGAAAAAGCCCTGACACTTGTCGAGATGATGGTGGTCTGTGTCGTGATCGGCATAGCTTTTCTCGGGCTGGCGGGGATCTTCCCCCTGGGCATGAAGAATCTCAACCAGAGCAGAATGAGGACAGTGGCGACCGACCTGGCCCAGGAGAAGCTGGAAGAGATCGTTAAGATGAGGTCGTCCGACGCTGATCTCACCGCCGGGACGCACGACGATCCCGACAATCCAGTCCGGACGACCTTCAACCGCTTCTGGACGGTGGTGGACGACCGCCCGATGGTCGGCATGAAGATGATAACCGTCAGGGTGACTTATCCCTACGGGGACGACATGAGGGACGTGGATCTTGTGACCTATCTGTCCACATAGTGGATTGCGGGGGAAGATCATGAGGGACGACAGAGGCTTTACGCTGATTGAGGTGCTGGTGGTATCGCTCATAGCCGCGATTATCGCAGGAGCCCTGATATTCATTCTGAACAGCAGCAGGCGAGCTTCGCGAATCGCCGAGCTTGACTCCCAGGCCCAGCAGAACGCGCGGGTGGCGATAGACTACATAACCCGCGACGCCAGAAGCGCCGGCTACGGCGTTGATGTCGCGGGCGGGCAGGGCGCGGTCGTGTATGCTGCTCCTTATGATCTCATCTTCAATGCCAACATTGAGCCCGAGCCCGACGACCCGGTATCTCCCGGCCTGCCGAGAGCGATAAACGTCGGATCCGTTCCGGGTACGGTCCCGGGCGGTGGGACGGCGCTCTACTCGCCTGCGGCAACTTACGCCACTGGGGCCGAGACCGTCCGGTTCACGTTCGATTCCAACAACGACGGCACGGTCGACGCGGCCGACGCCGCCGATGAGGACATCGAGAGCGCCACCGCGAACCCCAACGACTACGCCATGCAGAAGCAGGTCTACGGTTACAACGGGTCTGGCAACGGCGGCACGAGCGATGCGGTCGCGTTGCTCAGGGGCCCGGCGGACTATCCCGACGGAGCTCATCCGCATCCGCTGTTCACTTACTGGTATGATCACGACGACGCCGTCGGGACCGCCGACGTGCTGTGGGGCGATGCCGACGGTGACGGGGAACTCAGCCAGGGCGAGATCGGCTCCGTGACGGCGGTAACGGCTGCCAATCTCCACAGGATCAACCGTATCGGCATACATGCGATAGGAACCACGCGCGCGGCCGACTTGCGGCACGCTGAGAACGAAGGGTATAGGGAAACGGTGATGACCTCCGAAGTCGCGGTCAGGAACGTCCCTTACAGAGCGGCCTACATCGTGGGGGTGGTCTACAGCGACACCAACGAGAGCGGGACCCGGGACGTCGGCGAGCCCGGGCTTGATGGGGCCATAATCCGGCTCAACACCGGGGCCGTCAAGACTACTGGAAGCGACGGCGCTTACAACTTCAAAGTGGATTCCGGGAACTACACCGTGACCGAGACCGATCCTGTTGGCTACAGGTCCACCACCTCCAACTCGGTAGTCCTGGTTGCAGCCAAGGGTATGGTTGTGCAGGCGGACTTCGGCGACGTTGCGCTTGGCGGGTACGGCACCATAGCCGGCACGGTGGTGCTGGACGAGGACGGCAACGGGACGCTTGACCCGAGAGAGCCGGGGGTCCTCGCGGTTGAGGTGTATCTCAATACCGGCGAACGCGATACCACCGATGAAAACGGGGACTATTCGATCACGGTGCCGGTTAATCCGTACACAGTGACGATGGCCGTACCAAGCGGGTACGCGGCGGTGGGGCGAACCTCGGTGGATACCACCATATCGATGTCGGGCGAGACCGTGATTGTCGATTTCGGCCTGGCGATTTCCGCGGCGACGGGGACCATCGCCGGCAAGGTGTACCTGGATAGCGACCGCGACGGCGTACTTGATATCGGCGAGAGCGGGGTCGCGGACGCGACGATCCTGGTGCAGACCGGCGACAGCACGGTCACCGACGCCGAGGGGCAGTATGCCCTCACTCTCGCCCCGGGCCTGTACGATGTGACCGAGCGTGATCCGGCCGGCTATGTCTCGACGACCGTCAACGACGTCACCGGGGTGCCGGTGGCCGTAGACTCCACAAGCACGGTCAATTTCGGAGACATCCTGGAGTCCACGCTGAGCTTCGAGGTGATCACCCTCGGCCAAACCCAGAGAGCTCTGTGCATAACCTCGGGGGATCTTAAGGAGAAGGAAACCGGCGGCGCCAAGAACGACCCGGAGATAGTGCTGGGCACCAAGTATGTCAGCGGCGTGAGCAACCTGAGCGTCTGGAAGAACAACTGGGAGAATGCCAGCACGGCCAACTCCGCCATCTTCGCCCAGAGCCCCTGGTACAGCCGGTCCAGCAACAACGAAGACATCTACTCGGTGGGGTTGGGAGACGTCAACGGCGACGGGACGCGCGACGCGGCGACGGGGATGACCGTTACCTCGGGCAAGACCCTGATCTGGCGCACGCAGACCAACGGCAACAACGCGGGCATACTTCCGACCAGCCCGACCAGCTTCTTTGTCGCCCAGGGCCCTCCGGACGTCTACTCCCTCGACCTGCGGAATCTTGACGGGGATTCCGATCTTGACGCCGCGATCGGCACCAGGTATTCAGCCAACGCGGGAAGGCTAGAGGTGTGGTTCAACAACGGATCGGGAACCTTCACCCACGATGGCGTTCTGGATGTTTACACCACGGCGGGAGGCCACGGCATCGGCGAGGTGAGATCGATCGCCATCGGCAACCTGGTCGGGACCTCCGCGGTCGATGTCGTGCTGGGTACAGCCACGGGCACCAACACCGGCAAGATTGAGATCTTCAGCGACAACGGCTCGGCAAGCGGCCGATTCGCCTACGACACCACGCTGGCGGTCCTTGGAGAGGTGAACTCGGTGGTGGTGCGGGATATGCTCGAGGACAGCGACGGAGACCTTGACATAATCGTGGGCACCAAGACCGGCGTGGCCACCGGCAGGATCGAGCTCTGGCACAACAACAGCGACGGTACATTCGGGTTGTATGAAGAGACAACCGGGCAGTATGTGCCGTCGGACACGGTCACGGTTTCCGGCGAGATCCTCTGCTTGGCCGTCGAGAAGATCGACCGGGACATCTACCCGGACGTCATAATCGGGACGAGGGGGGCGGGAAGCTACGTTGGAGCGGTCCAGGTCTTCCAGTGTTACGGGTACGTGCCGTCCTCGACCGGATGGACCAGTGAGAGCATCGGCAATGTAGGCGAGGTGATAACCATCACCGTCAACGACTTCAACAAAGACACCAGATATGACTTTGCCGTGGGTACCCGCACCACTGCAAGCAACGGCAGGGTCGTGGTGTTCTTCAACACGATTCAATAGCGAGGGCGTGAAGATGACAATCGGAAACCAACGAGGCGCGGGGCTGGTGCTAGCGATTCTCATAATCGTTGCCTTGTTCGTTCTCGGCACGTCGCTGGCCTTTCTGACCAGGACCGACGTCAACATCTCGAAGCATCAGACCATGTACACCGGCGCGGTGTATGTTGCCGAGGCCGGGATTGAGGAGGCGGTGCACAGGCTGGGCCTGAGAGACCCGACCAACGTGACCGTCAACGGGTCGACATTCAACGCGGCGATCAGGGATCCTTCCTCGCCCGCCGATCCCGTCTGGAAGGCGCGCATCTTCCTGTGCCGGCCCGGCTCGGCTCCGTCCGCAGGGACCGGCCAGTACCACACGGTGACCGTCCAGAACCAGGCGGATTGGCTGACGTACAGCCACGCCAGCGATACTCTGGAGGCGCTGACAATAGAGCACAAGTGGCGGGACCGCAACGACGATGGGATCAGGGACGCAAATGAGGTCGTCCTCTACGACGGCGGCCGTTACCCCCCGGAGAACTTTGTCAAGGGAACGCCGGTCGAGGTGATTACGACCACGGGCAGGGATGCAACCGCGGAGAGGCAGATCCGGGTGGAAGTGGTGAAGCTGCCGCTCAACGTGAATGCGAGAGCGGCATTGATGTCGGACAAGACAGTAGATGTAAGGGGAACGGTGTGCGTGTGCGGGCACGATCACGTCCTGGCCACGCCGGAGAACACGCAGGACCCGGACTGCCAGGACTGGGAGGTCGGAGGCCCGGGGCACGACTGCAACGAATCAGGCTGTCTTATTGGGGTGATGACCACGGGGGACGAGATCGACAGGCGCGGCTCCACCGACCTGTTCGGGCATCCCGCGGAGGATACGTCCTCGACCAATCCCTTCTACACGCTCCCCCAGGCGCTCGGCCTGAGTCAGGCCGAAGTGGACGACATACTGGCTGAGGCGGACTACACAGATGTCGGTCAGGCAGACCCGCAGGACGGGATCACTTATGTCGACAACCCCGGCGGTGATGCGCGGTGGAACGGCGGAACCGGGTCGGGGCTGCTGTATGTCACCGGTGATCTCACCATAGCGGGCAACTGGTCCTGGAAGGGGCTGGTGTATGTCGAGGGGGACTTCAAGATCAACGGCAACCCCTGGATTCTGGGAGCGGTCATCGTCAAGGGTACAAGCGAGGTCTCGCCTGCCTTCTCCGGCGGAAACCCGACGATTCTATACAGCAGCGAGGCGCTCAACCATTATCTGAGCCAGCACTTGAAGTACGTGAAGATCGGCTGGAAGGAGATCGGGGGGCTGTAGGGTCTCCGCGCTCTAAGGCTCAATCCGCTTGACTCGGACTGCCCCAGGTGGGAGCATCTCCTATGTAGGGAGGACTCCGGCTTGTCGCAGCCCATCCGCAAAGAGACAGCCATCATTCTGCTGACTGTCCTCGGGGCGCTCTCAACGATGGGCGTAAGCTATGCCCTCAGGCACATCGCCGCGCTCCAGAAGCTCGCCATCGCCGGCGAGTCCCACTTCGTGGGCTTCATAGTCTACGGGCTGGCGATATCCCTGGTCGCCTCGGCGGCAACCGCGATGCGCGCCCGGGACACAATCATACTGATACTCGCGGGCGCCATTGCGTGGATTGTCTTCGTCGAGGCGCGCGATATCCTGGGGATGGTGCGCTTCCTGCTGTTCACGTCGGCGGCCACCGCGACGGTCCTTCTGGCGCGCGGCCGCCTCACGAGATCCCCGGCTTGGCGCAGACTGGCTTTCGGCGCCCTGGTGCCGGCGGTGGTGTGCGCGATCGCCGGGCTTGCCTACCACGGGCTCGCCGCCGGATTGAGTCGTGGACAGGGTGGCGCCGGCGCACCCGACCTTGCCAGGGAGATCGCCGCCGGCACGCTCTGGGGCTTCTCGCTCGGCCTTGCGGTCGGAGTTGGCCTGGCGTTGGGAGGAGAAGTCGTAAGATGGATGAGCAGGGAAGGCTCCTAGACGAACCCGAGAGTCCCGAGAGGCCTGCGAAGACGGCGGGCGCGCGGCGGCAGGCCCCGAGCGGCATAGTTGTGGGGACATCCGGCTACAGCTTCGAAGACTGGATCGGCAATTTCTACCCGGCCGGAATCCGCAAGGGCGACATGCTCACGGAGTACAGCAAGCACTTCCAGGCAGTGGAGATCAACTCCACGTATTACCGCATCCCGCACGCCGCCGTGCTCGCCCGCATGGAGGAGAAGACGCCCGCGGACTTTGAATTCGTGATAAAGGCCAACCAGGAGATGACTCACGCGGCCTCGAAGGACGAGGCGCTGTACGCGTCTTTCAAGGAGGCGATCCGGCCCGTCGTCGAGGCGGGCAAGTTCAGGGGCATCATTGCCCAATTCCCGTGGAGTTTCAAGCCGACTCCCGAAACCAAGGGACACCTTGAATTCCTCAAGGCCAAACTCGGCGACTGCCCTCTGTTTGTCGAGTTTCGAAACGCCGAGTGGATAACCGATGAGACCTTCGATGCGCTTCGGTCGCAGCGTATCGGCTACTGCTCGGTGGACGAGCCGCCTCTAAAGGGCCTGGTGCCGCCGGTGGCGCGAGTGACCACCGACACCGGCTACGTCAGGCTCCACGGCAGAAACGCCAGGAATTGGTGGCGGGGAAGCCGCGGCGGGGGCGGTGATCGGTACGACTATCTTTACAGCGAGGAAGAGCTCAGGGAGTGGGTGGCCAAGATCAAGGAAATGACGCGAGCCGCCGCCAGGACCTACGTCTTCTTCAACAACTGCCACGCCGGGCAGGCCGCCCGGAACGCCGCTCTTATGAAAGGGCTCTTGAGTCTGCCCATGTGAGGTGTGCGGGGTAATAAGACGACCGGGAACCTCACGGTCCCCGGTCGCTCATCGTTCGAACTGCGGATCTACTCCACAGGCTGCGCTTACGGACAAACGTGCCCGTAGTGCGGCCCGAAGATCCCGAAATCGATCGCGTTGACGGCGCCGTCACAATTGAAGTCGTGACACGGGTTGCCCGTGCCGTAGGCAGCGGAGAACCCCGCGAAGTCAATCGCGTTCACCGCGCAGTCGCCGTTGTTGTCGACGCTTGCGATGTAGATCGTCGGCGAAGGAATGAACACCACGCCTTCGCAATCGGCCCCGAACTGAAGAGTGCCGCAGCCGCCGAAGTTGTTAAACGTGAAGAACGCCTGGCCGTTGATGTCGGTCACGCCAGTCTGAGGCGTCTCGCCCGGGCAGAAACAGAATGTCCCGGCAACCACCTGAGCCTGGCAGTTGACCGTCTTGCCCGGAAGCGGGTCGCCGTAGACGTTTCTCACAGTGACCGTCACGAGCACCGAACCCATGTCACCCGCGGGGCAAACCACAGCAGTATTGGGATTGCACGGCGGCGTGCCCTGGCCGGCTCTGTCCACTGTCGAGGTGTTGGAGCTGGGGACACCCGCCATCGCCGCGCCGGCGACAAGCAGAATCATCAAACCTACCAGACCCGCTACGCGCATCTTACTGACCTCCCGTTTGTTGATTTCGCGTCTGAAGTAACCAGTGTGAATCGAAATACACCTCCTTCCGGTTATGCACTTTAGCCCGAACACAGTGTTTTCATTGACTCACTGCCTAAAGCATACCACAATTCCGGCGATATTGTCAAGCACTCCTCTACCACTATGACTTCCTCCGGCACTCTGCGGTTGCCGCGGCCTCCTGCCGCGGCTTCGCGCAGCGGGTCGCCTGGGCCAGCGCCCCGTATCTAGTTGTATTCGTAGGTGTTACCACAGGTCGGGCCCGGCCGATCGTGCCAGGCGTTTCGGGGCGGGGGGCACCGGGGGATTCTCGCATTGACCGGCCGGCCCGGGCAGTGGTACGATTGCAGGCGATGGAGCAATCGCGTAGATCAGGAGCCTAATCACTTGAAAGGGTGCGCCGATGTTCGATGAGGTCTTCGCCAAGCTTGCCGCAGAGGCGTCCGGTGAACGCGCCTATGGCCACGTTGTATCGGTTTCCCAGTTCCACAGGATTCAAGCCAGCCCGGGGTTCCGGAAGGCCGCCGAATACTGCGTGGATGCCTTGCTGGAAGACTCCTCCAACGCCCAGGTGATGCATTACCCGGCCGAGAACGGGGCCAGGTTCTGGCACTACCCGTCCTTCGAGGAATGGCACGGCCGGCGCGGCGTCCTGAAGATCGTCGGCCCGGAGCATCTGGCGTCGAAGGTCGCCGACTTCGAGGAGATTCCGATCTCCCTGATCCAGCGCAGCGTGGCCACTCCGGCGGGCGGAGTGACCGCGGAGGTTGTCTACGTGGGTGAGGGCAACGATCTCAACGACTACAGGCGCGCGCGGGGCAAGCTGGCCATCTGCGATTCCCATTGTCCGCATCACGTTTACGAGGCCGCGGTCAGGGCGGGGGTGCTGGGCATATGCATCTACAGGCAACGTCCTGTTGAGCCGGTCAGGCGGGGCCTCGGTCTCGAGGGCGTGAGGCAGTACCAGTCCTTCTGGTGGGACGAACGGGATCTCTTCGGCTTCGTGCTGACTCCCGAGGACGGCCAGCGCATGGTGTCGTATCTCAACTCGCCCGAGGCCAAGCGGAAGCCGCTTCGGGTCTGGGCGCTGGTGGAGGCGACCAGGTACCCGGGCACCTTCGAGGCGGTGACCTCTCTCATACCGGGGCAGGACCCCAAAGAGGTCATCATCATGGCGCATCTATGTCATCCGCAGCCCTCGGCCGGCGATAACGCCTCCGGCGTGGCCGCACTGCTCGAGACCCATCGTGTCCTGAGCCACCTGATCAAGAAGGGCGATCTTCCGCAGCCCCGGTACGGAATCAGGTTCCTGCTGATGCCCGAGATGACCGGTTCGTTTGCGTTTCTCGCCCGATCGGGGGGCCTGCGTCGGCGCCTCTTGGTCGGACTCAACCTGGACATGGTGGGGCAGAACCAGGACAAGACCGGAGCAACACTCTGCATCGAGTCTCCCCCGCTCGCAGCGGCCTCCTTCGCGCCCTTCCTGCTGGAGGAGGCGGCCAGGCGGGCCTTCAGGGGTGGCGCCAATCCCAACGGCACCAGCGACCTGCCTTCAGCCAGGCTGATGCTGACGCCCTTTTCGGGGGGCAGCGATCACATGATCTTCTCGGACCCCAAGGTCGGAGTCCCGACCCCGATGCTGATGCAGTGGCCCGACAGGTATTACCATACGTCCGCGGATACTCCTGACAAGGTGTCGGCCGACGTTATGCGGCGAATCGCGGTGACCTCGGCCGCCTACGCCTACACGTGCGCCACGGCCGCGGAGAAGGACCTGGTATGGATCGCGGCGCTCACCGGGCGCGGCCTCAGGAAGATGGTTGCCGGCGAGATGGCGAGCTTCGGAACCTCGGAGGCGGGCAATTGGATCACTGCCGAGTTCAAGGCCAGGTTTCTGGCGAAGGTGGGCGACCAGGCCCTGAGATCGATCAGGCGCCTTCTGCCCGAAGGCAGGGACCTCAGAGCGCACCTGAAGCTGGAAGAGCGGGCCGTCGATCAGGCCGTCAGACGCGAGGCCGCTGTGGCCGCGTCCCTGGCCGGCCTCACGGTTGGGCGCAAGCGGCGTCATCGGCCGAAAGGGGAGACCCATTCCGGCGTGGTGGTGAAGCGGCTCTTTCCGGGTCCGGTGGACACGCGGTCGGTTCTGCCTAGAGTGAGCAGCGCTCGAAGGGCGCATTATCGCCGTTGGCTGCGCAAGGAGAAGCGTGCCGGGCTTTTCGAGGTCCATGCGGCCTAT
Source organism: bacterium (assembly GCA_049288275.1). Classification (GTDB taxonomy): domain Bacteria; phylum Arandabacterota; class Arandabacteria; order Arandabacterales; family Arandabacteraceae; genus JBAQHK01. The sequence goes on from JBAQHK010000113.1 coordinate 27,766, forward strand.
TGGGCCAACGGCCGGCGCAGCGTGCGGGAAATATGCCACCTGATCGCGGCCGAGGTCGGCGTGACCAATCCTGAGTTCATCAAGTTCTACTTCGATCTGCTTGAAGAGGCCGGGCTGGTCACGCTGGCCAGGTGACGCGCCGGCAAGCCGAAGCCGCCGGCTGTTGACTGGCGGCTTGGGCATGGTATATTGACCCGGGAGGTGTCCGATGAAGATCACGGTCGCAGAGGTTCTGGAGAAGAAGGGACGGGATGTCTGCACGACGGCGCCGGGCGCCACCGTGTATGATGCCCTGAAGCTGATTGCCGACAAGGGGATAGGCGCCCTGGTTGTCCTTGATGGCGGCGAGATCGCGGGGATGTTCTCCGAGCGAGACTACGCCAGAAAGGTGGTCTTGCAGGGGCGCTGGTCAAAGGACACCCTGGTGGCGGACGTGATGACGACGTCTGTCTATCACGTGGCCCCGTGGCTCACCGTGGTCGAATGCATGGAGCTGATGACCGAGAAGCACGTGCGGCATCTGCCCGTGCTGGACGGGGGCAAGCTGGTCGGCATCATCAGCATCGGAGACGTGGTCAAGACCATCATCTCGGAACAGCAGACCGCTCTCAAGCAGCTCGAGGGGTTTGTCGACGAGGCACTCAAGGGGCGGCCGCCGAAGTCCTGACGCGCGACAATCGGGAGTAGAATGCAGGTCCTTCTCATAAACCCTCCCTACATGAGGCTGATGGGGATAAGCACGGTCTACCTTCCCCTGGGCCTGGGCTACCTCGCAAGCTATCTCAGATCCGAAGGGATTCCCTGCTCGGTCTACAACGGCGATCTTTCGGGCACGGCGGGTGGGAGCGAGGGCACGACGTCCTGCGCGGTGCTGCTCAGTCGACACAATACCTACAAGCAGGCTCTGCACGACGAGACGGGGGAGGTCTGGCGCGATCTGAAGGCGACGGTTGCGAGTGCCGAGCCTGACGTGGTCGGTATCACGGTGATGAGCGCCAAGCTGGAATCTGCGATCAATGTCGCTCGGCTGGTGAAGAGCCTGCGGCCCGGCTGCAAAGTGGTGGCGGGCGGCCCTCACGCGACCATCTGTCCCGACGATCTCATGCGTTTCGATGACGTGGATTTCGTGGTCAGGGGCGAGGGGGAGCAGACTCTGCTTGAACTCTGCCGCACCATCGGGGGCAAGGGCGGCGACCTCGATCGCATCGACGGGTTGTCCTTCAGGCGCGCCGGGTCGGTGGTCCACAACGCGCCGAGAGCCTTGGACAAGAACGTGACCAGGTTCCCTTACCCCACCAGGGAGGAGTACCTCGGCCTGGAGCGCTACCCCAAGTCCACGATCGGCTCGATGATGACGTCCCGGGGCTGCCCCTACGACTGCACCTTCTGCAACGCCAAGGCCACCTGGACCAGGAGAGTCCGATACCGGGACGTAGACAACGTGATTGAAGAGATGACGCTGCTCAAGCAGAAGTACGCGGTTCCTTCCTACAACTTCTGCGACGACAGCCTCACCGCGAACAGGAAGCGAACCGAGGAACTCCTGGGTAAGGTCATTTCCGGCGGACTCAACCTGCCCTGGGCATGCACCACAAGGACCGACCTGCTGGACGAGGACCTGGTCAAGCTCATGGTCGAAGCCGGGTGCTACACCATCGGCATCGGCCTGGAGAGCGGCAGCGATCGGATGCTGGAGATCATCAAGAAGCACATCACCATGAGCGAATTCCGGAAGGCCTGCGCCATGCTTGACAGGCACAACGTCAACTACGGCGTCTTCCTGATGGTGGGCTTCCCGGAAGAGACCGAGGAGGACATCAGGAAGACCATCGATTACGTCAGGACCTCCCGCGCGCCGAGCATCTGCCTGTCCATCTTCACGCCCTACCCCGGCTGCGAGAGCTACGAAAGGGCCAAGGAAATGGGTATGATCGACGGCGATCTGGATTGGTCCAACCTCTCTCACCAGTCGCCGGAGAACTACTTCTGCCACGGCGTTCCCAGGGAGAGGTTCGTCGATCTGGTGCGCGAGCTCGCGGACGCCGTCGACCGGCACAACAGCAGAATGAGCTCGCCTCTCCACAGCTATCTCCGCAAGGCCAAGTACTACTCCGGCAATCCCAGACTGCTGGCCGCGAAAGTCAAGCGGGTCCTGGGGGGAGCGCGCTAGCCCGCAGCACCCCGACGGCCATCTCTCGAGCCCAACGCCGAATTGGAGGGTGCAGTTACCCTCGCAATCGGCCGTTGACGCCCTCCATTATATGGGGTATCATACCGGCGATGCTGCTCGTGGAGATCGATCGCCGCAAGCCCGGGCCTGTCTATCGCCAGATCTGCGATCAAATCCGGGGTCTGGTCGACGGAGGGACCCTGCGCGCGCGACGTCCTGGCCGAGATGGGGAAGGACATCCTGGACTACGGCGACCCCGCCGGCTATCGCCCGCTCCGCGAGGCCATAGCTCACAGGCTCGCCACCCACGGCGTGTCGGTGTCCGCGGACGAGATCCTGATGACCAACGGAGCACAGCAGGCCCTCGAGCTGGTGGCCAAGATGCTGACCCGCGCCGGCTCGCCGGTGGCGGTAGAGTCCCCCACTTACAGCCTTGCGCTTCCCCTCTTCAGATTCTACGGGCTCGATCTCAAGCAGATTCCAATGCGGGCGGACGGCCTTGATCTTGAGGTGCTCGAAGCCCTGCTGGTCAAGTGCCGGCCCGCCTTTCTCTACACCATACCCAATTTCCACAACCCCACCGGGATCACCACCGGCCAGGTCCACCGCGAGCGCGTCCTGGCTCTGTGCGAGGCCCGCCGCGTCCCCATTGTCGAGGACGGCTTCGAGGAGGAGATGAAGTACTTCGGCAGGGCGGTCCTGCCGATCAAGTCGATGGACAAGCACGGGATCGTGATCTATCTCGGCACCTTCTCCAAGATAGTCTTCCCCGGCCTGCGTCTCGGCTGGGTGGCCGCCGACCGGGACTGCGTCAGGAGGCTCCTCGCGCTTGCCCGCTTCGGCAACCTGTCCAACAGCAACCTCGGGCAAGTCGCGATGCACAGGTTCTACGCGCGAGGCTACTACGAGAAGCACGTCAGACGGATTCATCGGGCATATCGCAAGCGCATGCAGACCATGATCCGGGAGATTCAGCGTCACTTCCCCGCCGGCGACGTGGAGTGGACCGAACCGTCGGGTGGCTACACCCTGTGGGTCCGCTGCAGGGGCCTCAAGATGTCGGAGACGGCGTTCATGAAGAGCCTCGCCCGATGCGGAGTCCTGGTCTCGCCGGGGAGTTTCTATTTCGCCCGACCGCAGAAGGGGATATACTTCAGGCTCTCCTGCGTCAACCTCAAGGAGGCGGAGATTGAGGCCGGCATCCGGCGGCTCGGCTCCGCGATCAAAGAGTTGAAGGGACAATGACAATGCTGCTCTCGCTTCAGAAGTCCATAGTCTACGGGCCGGTCGCCTCGCGCCGGCTCGGTCGCTCCCTTGGAATCAATCTCCTTCCGGCCACCGAGAAGGTCTGCACCTTCAATTGCGTCTACTGCCAGTACGGCTGGAGCGATTTCGGGGTCCTGGGGAACGTCACGGCGCCTCCGCTGCCCTCGCGGGAGCGCGTGCGCGAGGCCGTCGAGGAGTCGCTCCGCGGCGCCGGGTCGCGGGCGGCCTTCCTGACTTTCTCGGGCAACGGGGAGCCCACGCTTAACCCGGCGTTCCCGGCGATTGTCGCCGATCTGGTCGACCTCAGGGACCGGCTTGCGCCTGGGGCGCGGACCGCGATTCTGTCCAATTCGACCACGGTGGCGGATGAGGCCGTGAGGGAGGCGCTCTCCCTGTTGGACGTGCGCATCATGAAGCTGGACGCCGGTGAAGTGGATACGGTCCTGCGCTACAACCAGCCGGCGCCGGGCACCGACTTCGAGGCGATGGTCGACGGACTCGGCCGCCTGAAGGACGTGACCATTCAGGCCCTCTTCAGCAAGGGTCCAGCGGGCAACTTCTCGGAGTCGGATGTGGAAGCCTGGGTCCGCCGGGTCAAGGCCTTGGGCCCCCGGTCGGTTCAGGTTTACACGCTGGCGCGGGGCTATCCCTCGGCCGGAATCGGGCCGCTTACCCGCGAGGAGCTCGCCGGCATAGGGGACAGGCTCGCCGAGGCCGGCGTCCCCGGTGAGGTCTTCTGACCGTGGCCGGGCGCCCGCACTAGGAGTGGAAGCATGGACAAGCGGCTGATCGCGCAGTACCGGGCCTTCCTCAAGGACAGCATCCGCAAGCATCTGGATTTCTCGCAGACCGATCAGAGCCTGGGCCGGCCGATCCCCCCGATCGAGAAGCCTTGCCCCGCGAGCGCTCCGCTATACGACCTGCCGGGGCCCGGTGGCAAGGGCGCTCCCAAGTGCGATCTTGCCGGGGCCATTGCCAGGCGTCGCAGCAGGCGCGCCTTCACCGGAGAGGCCTTGAGCCTGGGCGAGGTGGGGTTCCTGCTGTGGGCGACCCAGGGGGTGCGAGGCAAGGTCGTCGAGGGTCACGCTTTTCGCACCGTGCCGTCCGCGGGGTGCCGTCACGCCCTGGAGACCTACGTGGCGGCGCTTAACGTCGACGGGTTGGGGCCCGCGCTCTACAGGTATCTGCCGCTGTCTCACCAGCTGGTCTTCGAGCGGGAGGTGGAAGGCCTCGGCAGCAGACTTGTCGCTGCCACCCTGGGGCAGGCCTTCGTCGGCAGAGCAGCCGCGGTCTTCGCCTGGTGCGCGCTCCCTTACCGGATGGAATGGCGCTACGGCCTGGCCGCGCACAAGGTGATCGCCCTTGACGCGGGCCACGTCTGCCAGAACCTCTATCTGGCCTGTGAGGCCATCGGGGCGGGAACCTGTGCGGTCGCCGCCTACGATCAGGAGGCCGTGGACCGAGTCCTGGGTCTGGACGGCGAGGATGAGTTCGCCATCTACCTGGCTCCGGTTGGCAAGGTCAAGGACTGATCGTGTCGCCTGCATCTGCATGGGGGGCCGATACTCCTGCGCCGTCTCCGCGTCTAAAGGGATGAGGCTTGAAAGCGCGGCGGGACGACGAGGAGGATAATGGGCATGAGACTGACCAGAGGTTCTTGCTGCACCGTTGCGGTCGGGGTTGCCTGCCTTGCTGCAGCGACGGTGCTCTTGGTGGGCGTCTTATCCGGAGGTGATGTCGGCGTGGCCGATCAAGCGAACGACAAGCTCAAGAAGACCGAGGAGGAGTGGAAGCACTGTCTGGCCCCCGACGTCTACAGGGTGATGAGGGAGCAGGGTACCGAGGCGCCGTTCAGCGGCAAGTACTACAAGAATGACGAGACCGGCGTGTACCACTGCGCGGCCTGCGGCAACGCTCTGTTCACCTCCGAAACCAAGTATGAGTCCGGCACCGGTTGGCCGAGCTTCTTCAGGCCGGTCTCGCCGGACGCAGTCCAGACCAGGACCGACCGATCCCACGGCGCGGCCCGCACCGAGGTGGTCTGCGCCAAGTGCGGCGGCCACCTGGGTCATGTGTTCGAGGACGGGCCCGAGCCCACGGGGCTGAGATACTGCATGAATTCGGTGTCCCTTGACTTCAAGCCGGCAACCACCCAGATTGCCACCTTCGCCGCCGGCTGTTTCTGGGGTGTCGAGGCCGGATTCGGCGGCTTGAAGGGTGTTGTCAACACCGCGGTGGGCTACACCGGAGGACACACCAAGGAGCCTACCTACAAGGACGTCTGCGGCGACGCGACGGGGCACGCCGAGGCGGTCCGGGTTGAGTACGACCCGTCCCAGATAACCTACGGCCAGCTGCTGGAGGCCTTCTGGGCGATGCACGATCCCACGACCCTCAACCGTCAGGGCCCGGATACGGGGACTCAGTACAGGTCGGCGGTCTTCTACCATAACGCTGAGCAGAAGAAGGCCGCGCTAGAGTCCAAGCAGCGCCTGGAGAAGTCAGACGACTTCAAAGGCAGGACGATAGTGACCGAGATCCTGCCTGCGGGTGATTTCTACAGGGCGGAGGAATACCACCAGCGCTACCTGGAGAAGCAGGGCTTCAAGACCTGTCACTAGCGGCAGGCGGCCCGTCGGTGCCCCGGGTACTCCGGGCGGCCTACCAGTTCTCCGCCACCAGCTCGAAGTGAGCCGTGGGATGGGCGCAGGCCGGGCAGATGTCCGGAGCCGCCGTTCCCTCGTGGATATAGCCGCAGTTACGGCATCGCCATGTCGCCTTGTCGGACCGCTTGAAGACCGTCCCGGTCTCGATGTTCTTGGCAAACGCGAGGTAGCGCTTCTCGTGGAAGCGCTCGGCGACCGCTATGCTGGCGAACACCGAGGCGATTTCCGCGAAGCCTTCGTTCTGGGCTGTCTTGGCGAACTCCGGATACATCACTGTCTGCTCGTAGTGCTCGCCGGCGGCCGAGGCCTTGAGGTTCTCGATGGTCTTGGCAATGACCCCGGCGGGGAATGCAGCCGACACCGTGACCTCGCCGCCCTCGAGGAACTTGAAGAGGCGCTTGGCGTGCTCCTTCTCCTGGCCGGCGGTCTCATCGAAGATCGCCGCAATCTGCTCGAAGCCGTCCTTCTTGGCCTGGCTGGCGAAGTAGGTGTAGCGGTTCCTGGCCTGGGACTCGCCCGCGAAGGCGGTTAGCAGGTTCTTCTCGGTCTGGGTTCCTTTGAGCGACTTGGTTCCGGCCATCTTGCTCATCCTTTCCGCGAGATTGTCTCCACTGAGTCGATCTAGTGCCCGCCCTGTCTCAGCGACTCCAGAGCGTTCTTGGCTTCGGGGGCCATATCAAAGAAGGCCTTGAGCTTGTCGCAACCATAGTCGGAACAGACCGCGCAAGTGTCCACGCTGCGGCTGCGGGCGCACTTCCTGATCTCGCACATGTTCTCGCAGTAGTGGAATTTCAGGCCGTCCGAGGTGCACCCGGTGCAGTTGATGCTCTCCGGGGGAATGGTCACGTTGAAGGCCTTGGACCACTCCTCGGCGGTCTTGGCGCGTAGGGCGTCGTCGTTGGTGGCGTGCGCCCTGAAGGCGCCGCACTTCTCGCAGTCCAGTCCGCAGTAGGCTGTCATTCCATCCTCCCTGGGTTGATGGTTTCCAGACCTGATTGTAACCAAGCCGCAAGGTTAATGCAAAGGCCGGCGCGCGGCATTGACAACCCCGGTCGATCGGGCCACTATGGCTCTACGTGCACAGCTGATATGCAACTGCGACGTGGACGCGTGAGGTGCGTCTCCGAGGAGCATTGCCAGAGGAGGTCCATGTGCCGGCATATGTTGTAGCCCGTATCGAGATTACCGATCCCGAGCGCTATCGCGATTACGCCAGGGCCACGCCGGGGGTGCTTGCCCAATACGGGGGGCGCTTTCTGGTGAGGGGCGGGCGCGTGGTGACCCTGGAGGGTCCGGAGGAAATCGGGCGGATCGCGGTCCTGGAGTTCCCGTCGGTCGAGCAAGCCGAAGCCTGGTATCATTCCCAGGACTATCAGAAGGTCAAGCAGCTGCGGGAGGGCGCCGCCAGAGTGTCCCTGGCCGCGATCGAAGGTTACACGGGCTAGCCGCCTCAGGGAGTGACGCTCATTCCTCGGGTTCGGCTCCGGGTGACGATGTAGATTCCAGCCAGCACGATCGCGCCTCCGCCCAGGTGCCACGTGGTGAGCCTCTCGTCAAGCAGCAGCGAAGCGAAGACAGCGGTCAGGACCGGTTGGCCGAGCAGCGTCGGGGCCACAACCGATGCCCGGATGTGTCCCTGGGCGTAGTTTATCAGCAGCCAGCCCAGGAACTGAACTATCCCGCCCAGGGCAAGGAAGCTCAGATAGGTGCCTCTGTCAAAGCCGGTCATGGGCCGCCTCAGGACCAGGTTGATCACCGCGAGGGCCGCAGCCGCGCCCAGGGTGCTGATCCAGAGGAAGGAAACGGTGTCGAGGTGTTTCCTGCCTTCCTGAGTCAGAAGCTGGAAGCTCGCGTAGAAGAAGGAGGCCACCAGCCCCAGGAGGATGCCGGTGGTGGCCGCCGAGGCCCGGCCCGCACCGGGGACCACCGTTATCGCCACGCCCGCAACCGCGAGCACCAGGCCCGCCCAGAAGAGCCTGGTCTGTCGCTCCCCAAGGACAAGGAGAGCTCCCAGGCCTACCCACAGCGGCACGGTGTTGGCGGCGAGGGTGGGCATGGTGGCTCCGCTCATGCCGACGGCCGTCATCCATATGGCCATGTCGCAGCCGAAGAGCGCGCCTCCCAGCGCCGCAAGCCCCGCGCCACGGCGCGAGATGGCACTGAGCCCGCGGCGGTTCCTGGCCAGCATCAAGGGGGTCACCAGAGCCGATCCTATGAGCATGCGATAGAGCGCGGTCACGGTCCCTGGTGCGTGGGCCCACTTGACGAAGAGCGCGGCGAAACCCAGGATCACAACCCCTCCGGCAAGCGCCGGCAGCGCCGGCAGTGTCGGGCGCGCGGGTACCTTGTGCCTTGCCTCCGCCCGCGCCACGTTCGATGCCACGTTGGCTCTCCTTCGGCCGCAGGCCGCGAGCTGCCTCGATGGGCGAGCCGGCCGTAGGGTTCACTGTACGAGCGCCCGCACGCGAGGTCAAGCCCGCGCCGACCGCCGCCGGAGAAACCTCTGGAGGAGCAGCCGGCCGGGTGGTAGATTAGGCGTGAGCCGGGGAACCCATCGAGAGCCCCGATCAAGGCGCCCGGGGCGCTCTTAGGCTCGGGAGCAGTTGAGTGTGGACTGTTGAGCTCGTAGTCATGCTTGCGATGATCGCGGTGAACGCGGTCTTCGCGGCCTACGAGATTGCCCTGGCGAGCGTCTCGGCTGGGCGGCTCCAGATTCTGGTCCAGGAGAACCGTCGGGGCGCGCGGGCGGGCCTCTACATGAAGCAGAACGTGGAGGCCAGCCTGGCCGCGATCCAGCTGGGGATCACCCTTGTCGGAGCGATCGCCGCTGCCACCGGTGGAGCGGGCGCCGGAAAGCAGATCGCCCCGTTCTACGAGACCGCTCTCGGCCTCTCCCCTTCGGCGGCGCAAGTGCTGGCAATCTCCACAATAGTGATTCCGCTGACTGTGGTCACCATCATGTTCGGCGAGCTGGTCCCCAAGGTCTTCACCCTGCGCAACAAGGAATGGGTGTGCCTGCGCCTGTCGCCGGGGATGAGGTACTTCTCCTTCGCGGTCTGGCCGGTGGTGTGGTTCTTCGAGAACGCGGTCGTCGCGATCACCAGATGGGGCGAGCGCCGCCTGAAGGACAAGCTGGAGGGCCCGTCCCGGCACGAGGCCGCCGAACTTCAGGAGCTGCGCGCATCGACTGTCCTGGCGCGCATGTCGCGGCTGATAGGCCACCGGGAGGAACGCATCATACTTGGAGCGGCGCGGCTCTCCACACGCTGTGTGAAGGAGATCATGCTCTCCGCCGACGGCATCAAGATGATGAACGTTCAGGACTCCGCCATGAACTCCCTGATCCAGGCCCACCTGGACATGCACACGCGGTTTCCCGTCAGCGAGCGCCCGGCCGATCCGGACAGCATCATCGGCTACGTCAATTTCAAGGACATAGTGGCGCTGTTGAGGCTCGCGCCCCAGGATCCGTCCCTGAGGGCGGTGACGCGCCCCATACCCAGCTACACCGAGGACGCTTCCATCGCGACGTGCCTGGAGAACATGATCCGCGACTATCACCACATCGCGCTGATAAGGAACGCCGCCGGGCGGGTGATGGGCATGATCACCCTGGAGGACATCATCGAGGAGCTGGTGGGAGACATCAGCGACGAGTACGATCGCCTGCCGCATCACGCCATGCCCTCGGGGACGGCCTGGGTGGCGGGCGGCGGCATAACGGTGGAGAAGCTTAGGGAGGCGACGGGTTTCGACCTCGCGGGCGGTCTGCCGTCAGCCGGCGCCAAGACCCTGGACGAGTGGATCAGGGGGTGCCTCGGTCGGGGGGTGGACGGCGGCGAGATTCTCGAGCGCGACGGTTTCCGGGTGGTGATCCGCAAGGTGCGCCGCCAGATGGTGCTTGAGGCTCAGGTGGCGCGCATGCCATCGGAGAGCGGCGCAACGGGGTCCGTGGTGTGATCGCCGCGGCGTGAGGCCCGAGAAGCCTCAGGCCTGCATCGGGTCGAACATGTCCTTGGAGGCCCCGCACGTGGGGCAAGTCCAGCCGTCGGGGAGCTCCTCAAACAGGGTGCCCTCGGGGACACCCTCGTCGGGTTCTCCGAGGCCCGGATCGTAGATGTAGCCGCAGACCTTGCAGACATACCTCATTCTGGGCCCTCCTCCGCTCTTCGGCGCCTTCCCTGGCGCCCCGATGCGCCCGGACGCTGCCGGGCCGACCGTAGCGGACCCGGGACTGATATAGCAGGTGAGCTCGGCCCGGTCAAGCGCCGACATTTGGTTTGACTTTGGCCACGCGCGCGCTATACACTATACTACAC
>JBAQHK010000114.1:0-3878 GCA_049288275.1 bacterium
GCGGTCATACCCGTAGCAGCCGAGGTAGTCCGGGCGCAGAGCGTCCACCACCACCAGCACCACGTTGGGCTTGGCAGGACCCCGAGAGCACGACCACAGCGCGACCACAAGCGCCAAGGAAACCGCAATAAGGCTCAGGAAGATTGCCACTGCGAGCCGCCGTCTCTTCATCTTGATCACCCTTAAGTCCTCCGGTCGACGATGCCCCAGGCCGCAGCCAGCCCCGGTGCTGCTTCAACCCGATCCCGCTTCGACCCAACCGCTCCCGAGCTTACCACAGATGCCGGGGAGCGCGCCACAGCCTTCAGGCCGAGGGGTAAGGCCTCGGGGTCCGGCCTGGGTCCCGCGCGGCCGCGCGCCCGCCCCGGATTGACTTAGCCGCTCGGGGTTGATAGGGTTTATTGTCAACCCCGTCGGCAACCTCGCGGGTTGCCGACCAACGTCTGGAGGCGGTTTGAGGCCCAAGCGTTCGAAGCACCAGCGGGCTATCGCCCGGGCGCTCATGCCGGCGCTCGCGCTGGGACTGGCCTGCCTGTGGGCAGCCTGCGCAAAGTCCCCACGACCCAACGTGATCCTAATAACCATAGACACCCTCCGCGCTGACTATCTTAGCTGCTACGGGCACCCCCGACCCACCAGTCCCAACCTGGACGCTTTCGCGGGGGACGCCGTGCTCTTCGAACAGGTGCTGTGCCAGTCGCCGGAGACGCTTCCCTCGCACACCTCGATCATGACCGGGATGCATCCGCGCACACACAAGGTGATAAGCCACGAGAGCAAGGTGGACGACGCCATCACCACCCTGGCTGAGGTCCTGAACAAGCGGGGCTACGTTACCGGTGCCGTGGTGTCGAGCCACGTCCTGGACGCCAAGTACGGCCTCGACCAGGGCTTCGCCGCCTATCGCCCGGTTCACTATGCCTACAAGGAACGCCAGCGGGAGCTGATGCACCAACGCGAGGAGGATCCCACCACCGAGGAGGCCCTGACCTGGATGAGGGACCACCGTAAGTCCAGGTTCTTCCTTTGGGTTCATTGGTTCCATCCCCACCGGGCTTACAACCCTCCGCCCAGGTACAAGCAGATCTTCGCCGGCGACTACGCCGGGCCGGCGGCCGCGGACCAGAACGACTTCGCGATGAGGGTGTGGCGGGACAGGGTCGATCTAGCGGCCGAGGACATCGCCTACATGCGCGGCTTGTACGAAGGCGAGGTGGCCTTCACCGACGCCCAGGTGGGCCGCCTGCTTGACGAGCTCAGGGCGCTGAACCTGCTGGACAACACCATCGTCGTCGTAACGTCCGACCACGGCGAGATCCTCTACGAGCACGAGTACTACTTTGGCCACGACATAGCTCTCTACGACGAGTGCACGATGGTCCCTCTCGTGGTGCGCATCCCGGGCATCGGGGAGCCGCCGCGGCGGGTCGGCGGCCTGGTCCAGACCATCGATATCTTCCCAACGGTGCTCGAGGCGCTTGGAATCGCCTGCCCGGGTGAGGTCGAGGGCAAGAGTCTGCTTCCCCTGATGCGGGGAGCCGCCGACGGCACCGTGGAGTACGGCTTTACCGAGACCTTCCCGTTTCCCGAGAAGTGCCCGCCGAGGCACGCCGTGCGGACTGAGACCGCCAAACTGGTCTGGCGCGAGGAGCCCCCCGCGGAGATCGCCAAGCAGCTCTACGACCTCGAGGCCGACCCCGCCGAGACCGTGAACCTGTATCCGACCGGGCCCGAGGCCCAGGCCCTGGATGCCATCCTGGCCGACTGGATCGAGCCCGGGGGGCTTCACCCGGCGCCCATTCCGACCGCGACCGAGAGCGGCAGAGTGAAGATCTTGAAGAGTCTTGGATACCTTGATTAGCCCCGGGTAGACCTACCAATCCGGCCCGAATTGTGGTATTATTGATAAAAGTGAGCTTATCTGATCCCACGGAGGCCCGGCGTAAGCTAACCGCCCGGCGCGGAGGAGCGTAATGACAAGACCGACACTGGCCATTCTATCGTGCATTTGCCTTGTGGCGGCGGCAACGGGTCCGGCCGCCATGCCCCTGAGGCCCGACATAGTCGAGAAGCTGCGCGCCGAGGGCCGGCTCGCCGATGAGCGCGCGGTGATGGAGCGGGCCCTGAGGCTGGGCGTCAACAGCATCTCGGACAACGAGGTCTATCCGCTTGAGGCAGGGGCTCCCCTGGTCCTCACCACGCGGGCAGCGATCGTGATTCTGGCCGACTTCTCGGACAACGTCGCCGACACCGTCAATTACCCCGTGGCCCACTACAACGACATGCTCTTCACCGTGGGCACCTACGTCACGGGGAGCATGCGGGACTACTATCTGGAGAACTCCTACGGCAACTTCGACGTGCCGGGTCTCGCCACCGGCTGGTACCGCATGCCTCAGACCTACGCCTATTACGTGGACGGCCAGCGCGGCTTCGGCGCCTACCCGAAGAATGCCAAGAAGTTGGTCGAGGACGCGGTGCTTGCGGCCGATCCCTACGTTGATTTCTCCCAGTACGACAGCAATGGCCCCGACGGCGTTCCTAACTCCGGGGACGACGACGGCTACGTGGACGCCCTCTTTGTCGTGCACGCGGGCCCGGGCTACGAGACCACAGGCGACGTGAACGACATCCACTCTCACGCCGGCAACACCAGCTACGCGGTTCCCGTGGACGGAGTCTACGTGCGGCGCTACTCGATCGAGCCCGACGACGGCAAGATCGGGGTCTTCTCCCACGAGTTCGGGCACGTGCTGGGGCTACCTGATCTCTATGACTACGGCTACGACTCCGAGGGTGTGGGCAAGTGGTCCCTGATGGCCGCGGGCAGCTGGGGCGGCAGCGGCAACACGCCGACTCACATCGACGCCTGGGGAAAGGCCAAGCTGGGCTTCATCGTGCCGGTGGTGCCCACCACCAATCTCATAGACATTGCCATACCGCGCGCCGAGGACGCACCGGTGGCCTACAAGGTTTGGACCGGCGGGGCGCCCGGCAGCGAGTACTTCATGTTCGAGCACCGCCGCAAGACCATGTTCGACCTCAACCTGCCAGGCAAGGGCCTGGTGATCTATCACGTCGACGAGAACATGACCAGCAACAACAATCAGATGTGCGGGTCGGGAAGTCCCCACTACCGGGTGGCCGTGGAGCAGGCGGACGGCGAGTGCGACCTTGAGAACAACGCCAATCAGGGAGACGCCGGCGATCCCTATCCGGGAACCGGCGGCGCCTACAACCCCAACACCAGGCTTAACCTCATCTCCACACCCAACTCCAAGTCCTACGCGGACGCCGCGACCGGCGTCGCGATCTACAACATCCATTTCACCGAGGGCATGGGCTACGCCAGCGTCGCGGTGGGCGCGGTGCCCCCCACGGCCTGGCTCATGAACAACAACGGCGGCGAGACCTTCGAGGTGGGCGACCCCGACACCGTACGGTGGATCGCCTTCGACGACATCGAGGTGGACTCGGTGAGCGTCCTGGTGTCGCGGGACGGCGGTACGACATGGCCCGAGACCCTCGCCCACGGCGAGGCCAACGACTCCTCGTTTGTGTGGACCGTGACCGGCCCCATGTCCACCCAGTGCCGGATCAGGGTCGTCGCCTATGACCGCGACGGCTACACCTCCTACGACACCTCGGATGCCGACTTCGAGATCTTCGATCCGGCCGGCGCGCCGGCCCGGACCGCGGCCGACTTCGCGGTGCTTTCGATCGAGCCCAATCCGACCGCTGCCGGCGCGACGATCGTCTTCTCGGCTTCGAATCGGGCCGCCTCCGCGGCGATCTACGACGTCAGCGGCCGCCTGGTGCGGTCGCTTGCCGTCGCCGATCGGGCAGGCGCGGCGGACATCTATCAGGCTTACTGGGAC
>JBAQHK010000115.1:0-9376 GCA_049288275.1 bacterium
GGTTACCTCGGCAGCCTGGGCGGCGGAGCCGGCGAGCCCGGCTTTGCCGAGTATGTCCTTGTTGAAGATGCCGGCATCTACGGGGCGGGCGGCGCCTTCCCGCGCGAGACCGTGTGGCTTGCCGACAAGGGAACCTTGAGACACCAGCAGGTGGTCAAGGTGATGGCTGCTCCGTTTGTGTACCGGCCGGCCGAATCGCGGGTGGATGTGACCGGGCGATTCAGGATCACCGTGAGGTTCGCTGGCGGCGGCGAGCGCGGCGGCATCGGGGGCGGCCTGCTCGGCGAAGGCTCCGGGCTGCCGGGCGCGGCGCGCGCCGATGCCTGGGAAGGCGTCTACCAGGACGCGGTCTTGAACTACGAACAGGGCAAGCGCTGGCGTGTGTCGGCGAAGCCCATGGTCCTGAGCGCCAAGGGCGCTGCGGGCACCGGGCTGCGTGCGGCGCCGGTGGTGAACCAGCGCGTCAAGATCGCCGTGGACACCCTGGCGACCGGGTTTTACTCGCTCTCGTTCGATACCCTGGCCGGGATGGGGTTTCCCGGCGGCGTCCCGGTGGACGAGGTCTTCATCTATCGCGACATCTTCCGCGACGGCTCTCCCGACACCCTCGAGGTGGTGGAGAGCGCGATACGAGTGCTGGACCGTGACTCCGACAACACTCTTTCCGGCGGCGACGCCGTGGAGTTTTTCGCCCAGGACCACTACGACCAATTCGGGCGGCGGGGCAACGAGGACGCCTTCTACAACAAGAACGTCTACTGGCTGTCCTGGGGCGAGGGCCAGCACCGGCGCATGACGTCGCGCCCCGGCTGGCGCGAGGCGGACTCGCCGGAGAGGCCCCTGCACTTCCCGGACTTCGTTCACGTGGAGCGGGATTCCTATTTCATGTTCTTCCCGCCCCTGGACGACATGGACCTGTTCGTGTGGACCAGGCTGCGCCGGATAACGCCCTTCGATCTGCCCGGCATAGACACCGCCTACGCCACCAGCCTCACCGTCCGCTTCGTCAACTACTACAACTACTACGAGTTCGGCTTTCCCAGGACTCCCATCATAGCGCTCTACATGACCGGCTGCGCCGGGGTCCAGACCCTGGTGGACAGCATGCAGGTATCCTACATGCCCAGCGTGACCACCTCCACGCTCGCGATGCCGCCCGGCCTCTTGTGCGAAGAGCGCAACCAATTCCGATTTGAGGCCCCGGTGTTGGACCCGGGCGCCGTGCCCGGCAACATGCTGGACTGGTTTGAGGTCGCCTACCAAAGGAAGTACAAGGCCGAAGAGGACCTGCTCGTCTTCACCGAGGGCGGCGCCTCGGGAGAGGTGGAGTATGAGGTCACCGGCTTCACCTGCGGCGCGATCCGGCTCTTCGACGTCACCGATCCCACCGCGCCCGCCGAGATTGACCTAGGAGTGGACCAGGTGGTGGCCGACGGCGGCGGTTTCAAGATGGTCTTCAGGGACAGCGTCGACGGCGCCAGGAAGTACCTGGCCCTGTGCCCGGAGCGGACCAGAGAGGTGGCCTCGGCCCAGGCGGCCCTGAGGTCCGCGCCCAGCACGCGGGACGCTCTGGCGGACTACCTGATCGTCAGCCATCCCGACTTCGCGTCCGAGCTGGACCGCATCGTAGCCCGGCGCGAACTCCAGGGCCTGAGCGTGCTGCTGGCGACCTCGGAAGAGATCTACGACGATTTCGGCAACGGCATGAAGTCCGACACGGCGATCAAGCGTTTCATCAGACAGAGCTTCTTCGCGGGCGACGCCCAGTTCGTGCTCTTGGTGGGCGATGCCAACACCGACCATCGCGGCATCTTGCTCACGCTGCCGCCCAGGGACAACCAGCCCCGGAGCGACATTGACTGGCTCCCTACCCACACGATCGTGCGCAAGGAGGAGGAAGCCAACAAGGAGATCAGGCCCGCCGAGAACTGGTTCGTAACGGTCGGAGGGGCCGGGGACGTCTATCCCGATCTCTATCTCGGACGGTTCCCGGTCGGGACGCCGACCGAGACCCGCACCATCGTGGACAAGATCGCGCGGTTCGAGGACGACACCGGCGCCGACCCCTGGAAGAAGCGGGTGGTCGTTGCCGCGGACGACGAGTACAAGTTCGCCGCCACTACGCCGGCGAGCCTGTGCTACTACGCCGAGACCGACTTCATGACCGCCTGCGACAGGGTGGCCGCGATCGCCAAGGATTCCTCCCAGGTTGCCGTGGACACCGTGAAGTACTATCTCAGGCGGTGCGTGGCGGCGGATCAGCCCGACAAGCGCTGCGACCGGTACCGGGAGTGCTGCACACACACCGAGACCACCCGCACCTTCACCCGGGCCAACTGCACGCCCCAGCTGGTGTCCGCGATGAACGCCGGGGCGCTCTTGGTCAACTATCAGGGGCACGCCAACCGCGACCGCTTCGCTCACGAGAGTTGGATTCTGGATGGGGGCAACGAGCTCCGGCCCGACATGTACACCGACATCCGGGGACTGACCAATTCCCAGCGACCCTTCATGTTCGCCGGCTACGGCTGCTGGATCTCGGAGTTCCAGCGAAGGAGCGAGCCCATGGGCGGGGTTCAGGACGCCATAGGCGAGAAGTTCCTCACCGCTCCCAACGGCGGGGCATGCGCGGTCTTCGCCAGCGGTTGCTCGGAGAGCATCATCAACAACCGCAACGCCAATCCTTACCTGGCCTCCGCGATGTTCTCGCGGCTGGTGGGCGTCGATCCGCAGGGCAACCCGATTCCGGCAAGGATCCTCGCCGGTGAGGTCGTGATGGCAAGCCTCGTCCGGTTCGGGATCGGCGACTACGCCGCCCGGTACATCTACTTCGGCGATCCCGCGATGGTGGTTGACATGGGCGCGCCCGCGGTCGCGGTCGCGGTCAACGATTCGGTGATAGACGGCTCTTACGTTTTCAGGGGTGAGACCTTCGATACCGTGACCGTGGTGAGCGAGATCAAGGACGAAGAGGCGATCATGGAGATCGCCGTCGACATCATCCAGGGCGCGGACACCACGGACGTTCCCCAGGAAGAGCTTGTGAGCGAGCGCCTGGTGGACTTTGACAACACAAGAAGCCGGGCCTACCGGACCACCTACCGGCACGTGCCGCTCCTGGGCGACTACACGGTTCGGGTGTCGGGCACGGACTACTCGGGCAAGCAGGGGGCCTTCGGATTCCGGGTCGCCACGGGCTCGGCGGCGTTCTCGAAGGACGCCGCCGAACTGGCGGAGGGCGACAACTTCTTCTACGGACAGACCCTGAAGGCCGCTCTGACCCGGCCGGTTGCCTTCGCCGCGGAGGACATCACCGCGTGGGTGGACACCGTGCCCGCGGGGGAATACCCGGGCTACTCGGTGGCGCCGGTTGAGGGCAAGGAGGGCAAGGAATGGACGGTCTCCTTGCGGCCGGCCCTGACCGAGGGCGTTCACACTTTCAAGGTATCCGCCCAGGGCTTCGTGGCCGAACGGAGCTTCGAATTCGTTCCGGTCAGCGTCGAGCTGTGGGTGGGCGGCAGGAGCTTCTTTGAGGACGACTTCGTCGCTCGGGACGCGGTTCTGGTGATCAGGGTACTGGCCGAGCCTGGCCTCGGCGACGACCAGATCGAGGTCGGCCTCGACGGCAGCCCGCAGCCGGTGGAGTTCCAGCCCGACAGCTCCGGCGCCGGGTGGATAGGTGGGCTTGCCCTGGGCCCGATTGCCCTGGAGGCGGGCCGGCACCGGCTCACCGTCACGGTGCTCGAGGTCACGAGGGAGTGGAACCTGCGCACCTCCGATCAGCTGGACCTGTTGGATGTGTCGGTCTTTCCCAATCCCTTCTCCGGCATCACCTACTTCTACTACACTCTGTCCGAGCCGGCCGATCGGGCCAGCCTCACCATCTACACGGTTGCCGGCCGAAAGGTCTTCGCGGCCGACCTCACCACCTTCGCGGGGTATAACCAGTTCTCCTGGGACGGCAGGGACTTCGTCCGCGATCGCCTGGCCAACGGCACCTACGTCTACCGGGTTGTGGTCGAAGCCGCCGGCAGCGAGCGCGAGTTCACGGGAAGGCTGGTCAAGCTTGACTAGGCCGCGGTCGCGAGCCGGGGCCGACTCGCCTGAGGTCTTCCGGGAGATAGCCCGCCTGCCGACCGAGGCCATAAACCCGCGAACCGCCCGGTTGGACCAGGCCTCCGTCCGCGGCATACTCAAGGCCATAAATCGCGAGGATCTGCTGGTCGCGCCCGCGGTCGGGCGCCGCATGGGTGAGATCGCCAGAGCGGTCGAGATCGTGGTCGCGGTGTTGGCGGCCGGGGGAAGGGTCTTCTACGTGGGCGCCGGCACCAGCGGGCGGCTTGGCGTCCTGGATGCCGCCGAGTGTCCTCCCACCTTCGGCACTCCGCCCGAGCTCTTCCAGGCGATCGTGGCCGGTGGACGGGGCGCGGTCTTCAGAGCCCGCGAGGGCGCCGAGGACAGGCGCGGCGAGGCGCGGCGGGCGTTGGGGAGGAAGGGGGTCGGCCCCGGGGACGTTGTTGTCGGGCTGGCCGCATGCAGCCGGACGCCCTTCGTGGTCGCGGCGCTCGAGCGTGCGCGCGAGTTGGGCGCCCGGACGATCTACATAACCTGTAATCCCGCCGGTGGGGGCGGCGTCGGGGCCGACGTCGTGATATCGGTTGACGTCGGGCCGGAGGTGATCATGGGGTCCACCCGGATGAAGTCGGGCACCGCCGAGAAGATGGTGCTCAACATGATCTCCACGGCCTCCATGGTCAGGCTGGGCAAGGTGTACGGCAATCTCATGGTGGACCTGTGGGCCACCAGCGAGAAACTGCGCCACCGCTCGGTGAGGATCGTGATGCTCGCCACGCGTTGCGACTATGACCAGGCTGTCGGGCTGCTGCGCGAGGCCGGAGGAAGCGTCAAGGTGGCGGTGGTGATGAAGCTAAAGGGCGTCGGCCGCGCGAAGGCCCGCCGGCTCCTGGCGGCATCAGGCGGCTTCGTCCGGCGAGCGGCGGCGCGCAAGCGCCGGAAAGGAGCAAGCCCGAGGTGAAGTGTGGCTCGGTAGTCATCGTGTCGCTTCTCATGCTGCTCTCCGGCTGCTCGCGCCGCGCCCCGGCCGAGCTGGTCTTCTGGCAGTTCCAGCCTCCGGACGTCATGACGGAGATAGTTGCCGAGTTCGAGGCCGCCAACCCCGACGTCAAGGTCAGGATGGAGACCCTGACCTGGCAGAGCGGCTACGAGAAGATCGTGATGGCCTTCTCGTCGGGAAGCCCTCCCGACCTGCTGGAGCTGGGCTCGACCTGGTTTCCCAAGTTCGCAAGCGAGGGAGCGATTGAGGACGTGACCGACCTGACCGAAGGCCTCGAGCCCCGGCTCGTGAAGTGGGATCTTGCCACCTACAACGGGCGCCGCATGGGCCTGCCCTGGCTCGTGGGCTCGCGGGTGGTCTTCTACAACAGGGAGCTCTTCGAAAGGGCGGGCCTTGATCCGGCCCGGCCGCCGGCGACCTGGAGCGAAATGCTCGCGGCCGCGCGCGCGATCCACCGGCCCGACGACGGCGTCTACGGCTTCGGCATGAACGCGGGGGAGCGCTACGTGCTCTTCAAGAAGTTCATGCCATTCGCCTGGGGAGCGGGCGGCGCGATCCTCTCCGACGATCTCAAGACATCGGTCTTCGACTCGCCGGCCAACCTTGAGGCCCTGCGCTTCTATCTGTCGCTCAAGCCCTACTCGATCCTGGAGCGCCAGGACATGATCGACGAGATGTTCAAACAGGGCAAGATCGGCCTCATGGTCTCGGGCGGCTGGAACCTGAAGCGGATTCCCGAGGACGCGCCCGGCTTGAGATACGGCGTAGCTCTCATGCCCGCGCCCGACGGCGGCGGCCTTCACGCCTCCTTTGCCGGCGCCGAGATTCTGGTCTTCCCCGGTGCAGGCAAGCCCGAGCGGGCCGGCAAGCTCCGCCAGGCGATGAGGCTGGCCGAGTTTCTGGTCGGCGCGCGTCAGGCCCTTCGCGTCGCCAGCCTCACCAAGAGCGTGCAGCCCGCCTCCCGGGAGGCCTTGAGCGATCCGTACTACGCCGAGCACCCGGAGGAGGCTCTGCTGTGGCAGCAGTGCCTCGAGTCCTTCGCGCCGCCCCCGACCCCTCGCTGGCAGGAGATAGAAGAGGTGATCAACACCCGCCTCGAGGAGTGCCTCTACGGCAAGCTCAGCGCCGAGGAGGCGCTGGCCGCGATCGATCGCGAGACAAACTCCATACTGACAAAACCCGCGCCCTGACGTACAATCCGACCCGACAATTGTGCACAGCCGGAACCGGCGGGTCCGATCCCCCGGCGCGCTTGCGGCCGGCTCGGTCGCATCGGTCGCATCGGTCGAGCCTGTGCGTCGGCTCGGCGTTCGCCATGCAGGTGTCGCAGCAACGAGGGCGGATTCTTGAGACCTTCTAGGGAACGAATCCTCTTCCTGTCGCCCTGGTTGGTGTCCTTCGCCTTGTTCTCGGCCTACCCGATTCTCTTCTCCCTCGGCGTGAGCTTCACCAGGTTCGATCCCTTTCACGGAGGCCTGGTGGGCTGGGCCGGCGCCGAGAACTACCGTCAGGTCTTCTCCGATCCCCTCTTCTGGCGCTCTTTCGCCAACACCGTGTGGTTCGTCCTGGGCACGGTGCCCGCCACCGCTGCGCTCGCGCTTGCGCTGGCGCTGCTCCTGGACAGAGCAGGCAGGATGCGGGGCATCCTGCGCACCGGCTACTTCATCCCATCGGTGGTGTCCCTGGCGGTGATCTCGCTGGTCTTCAAGTACATCTATTCCAAGCAGGGGCCCCTCAATCTGGCGGCCGCCTTGGTGGGCGGAAGCGGCAGGGAGTGGCTCCTGGATCCCAACTACGCCCTGGGCGCGATCATGGTGATGGACATCTGGGAGAGCCTGGGCTACTACGCGATCTTCTATCTGGCGGCGCTCCAGACCGTGCCGCGGGAGCTCTACGACGCGGCAAAAGTGGACGGCGCCGGCCACCTCGCGCTCTTCCGCAACGTGACCCTGCCCTGGATAAGGCCGGTGGTGGTCTTCGTGGTGGTAGTGAACACCATCAGGGCCTTCCAGGTCTTCGTCGAAGTGGTGATCATGACCCGCGGCGGCCCGATGGGCAGCACGATGACTCTGGTCTACTACATGTACGAGAGAGCCTTCCAGCGGATCGAGATCGGCCAGGCCAGCGCGGTGGCCTTCGTGGTCTTCGTGCTCATCGTGGCCTTCGCCCTGGTGCAGGTCGGGCTCTTGAGAAAGGTCAAGGCATCGGTGGGATGATCGGGATGATGGAGAAGCCGCAGTGATGGAGCATCTGCAATGATGGAGCAGCGGACATCGCGGCTCGCTACCGCGCTGCTGGCGGTCTTGCTGGTTGTCAATCTCTTTCCGCTGGTGGTGATGGTGTCGATGTCGCTGAGGGCCGAGGGGGGAGTCCCCGGCTCCCTGGCCGATCTTTTTCCCCGGAGGGCGAGCCTGGCGAACTACGCCGAGATTGTGGGCAAGGGCCCCTTCGCCCGCTACTTCCTCAATAGCACGCTGGTGGTGGTGCTGGTGGTGGCGGGCAACCTGGTGTTCGCGTCGGCGGCCGCTTACGCCATCGCCAGGACTTCACAGCGCTGGGCCTCGGTGATGCTGGCTCTGATCGTTGCGACCATGATGATACCCAAGCACATCATGATGATACCCCTGTTCAACCTGATGCTCGGCGCGCGCCTCATCGACACCTACGCCGCCCTGGTGCTGCCGTTTCTGGTGGACGCCTTCAACGTCTTCTTCATCTACGAGTTCGTCAAGACCGTGCCGCGCGAGATGGAGGAGGCGGCGGCGATAGACGGAGCCGGCATGTTGGCGACCTTCAGCCGAGTGATCCTGCCGGCCCTGAAGCCGGCCCTGGTGGTGACCTCGGTCAACACCTTCCTCATCAACTGGAACTCGTTCCTGCTGCCCTTCGTGCTCACCAACTCCGATCGGGTGAGAACCCTGCCGGTGGGGCTGGCGATCTTCTCCCAGGGGGAGCACAGCGTGGACTGGGGGCTCCTGATGGCGGGCTCCACCCTGGCCGCCATACCGACGGTCGCGGCCTTCGCCTTCTTTCAGCGGCACATCGTAAGGGGTCTGACCGAGGGGGCGGTGCGAGGATGACGGCTTCCTTTCTGGCTTGCGGACTGATGTCCGGCACTTCACGCGACGGCATAGACGTCGCCTTTGTCGAGATAGCAGGCAAGTTCCCCGACAACCGGGTGAGGCTCGTGCACGCCGAGACTGTGCGCTACCCCGCCTGGCTCGGCGCCCGGCTCCGGGAGGACTGTCGGCACTTCAGCGGCCGGGAAGTCGCGGCGCTGGACTTCGCGGTGGGCGAGGCCTTCGGCCGGGCGGCCGTCAAGGCTGCGGAGCATGCCGGGCTTTCGCCGCGCGACGTCGCGGTGGTGGGCTCCCACGGTCAGACCCTGCTGCACATGCCCGGAGGAGCGCGTCTCGGGGCGAAGGCGGTGCGGGCGACCCTCCAGGTGGGCAACGGCGCCGTGATCGCCCGACTCGCAGGCATACCCGTGGTCGCTGATTTCAGATCGGCCGACATCGCCGTGGGCGGAGAGGGCGCGCCGCTTGTGCCGGTCTATGATTACGTCACCCTGAGGTCGCGGGAGCGCGCCCGCGTCGCCTTGAACATCGGGGGCATAGCCAATCTTACCGCGATTCCGCGGGGAGGGCGGCCCGACCAGATGGTCTGCTTCGACACCGGGCCGGGCAACTGCATGCTGGACGTGGCCACGCGGATCCTGACCCGCGGAAGGCGCGCCTTCGACCGAGACGGCGCGCTGGCTCGTGCGGGGACCATGGACCGCTATCGTATGAAACGTCTGCTTGAGCATCCCTACTACAAGCGGCGCCCGCCCAAGTCAACCGGATGGGAGGAATTCGGCGAGGATTACACCATGCGTCTCCTCCTGAAGATGGTTCGCGGCCGGCGTCGGGAGGCCGGGATGATAATGAGAACCTTCACCGAGACTGTGGCCGAGTCCATCGCCGCGGCGATAGGGGATTTCGTGGCGCCCGTGATGTGCCCTGACGACGTGATCGTGACCGGCGGCGGCAGCAAGAACGACTTCCTCATGACCTGCCTGCGGCGGCGCCTCTTCAAGAGGTTCCCCATGATTGTGGTCGAGCGGGGAGAGGCCTTCGGCATCGACTCCGATGCCAAGGAGGCCTGCGCCTTCGCCTACCTGGCTTACCTCCATCTCAAGGGCGTCCCGGGCAACCTGGCCTCGCAGGCCGCCGGGCTGCCTCCGGCCATACTCGGCGCCCTCTACCCTCAGAAACGAAACTAGGGACATCATACTGAAGTAGAAACTAGGGACATCATACT
>JBAQHK010000116.1:0-1812 GCA_049288275.1 bacterium
CTGGTGCAGGGGATGGGTAGGATCGAATGACGCCCTGAGAAACGGGCTGGTTAGGACAGCTAGGCCAGCAAAAAGCGCCGCTGTGACGAGGACTGTAACCCCGATTGGAACACGCCGTCTACGTAGATTCATCTACCCTCCGGCCAACGGTGTGGCTGAGCGGCGAGCGGAGGCGGCGGGGCGCTTGCCCAGCCTCTCTCGCACGCGCCGTGCCGCCGACGTCCGTCCGCTCGAGCCACTTGTTGGGCGCCCTACCAATTGTACCGCCTGTCGAAACACTGCTCGATCCACCTCATGAGCTCCCCGTCAGGGTCCGTATGGCCGGGCTGTATCCCGCGTCCTGCCATGTCGCGCCGGAACTCCGCAATCTCCTTGGAACGATCAGCAGCGCGAGATAGCTTCCCCGCCTCGAAGGTCAACTCATGCACCTCACGATACTTCCACGCTGGATGAAAGCCCATGTGAATGTAAAGCTCTTGGATGAAGCCGGCCGCGATCAGAAGCCCTCCTGTGAACGTCACCGGGTGGTCGAGTCTGTTGTACTCTATGTCCGCCAGCTCCTCAGCCAGCCTCGGGTGGACCCCGAACAGCACGGTCCCATCTCCCCGTCTCGCAGCGTCGCAGGCCTCCCGGTCGACGAAGAGGTGCAGATCAGTCAGAACAAGGATCCCTCGTTTGACTGCGTACTGACAGTAATACCCCCTCCAGCAAGCTGTGCATGACGGTTGAGGGCGAAAGCCGTATTCCTCTGGAGCAAAGAGGCCCTCCCCATTGATTCCACCGATGGAGTACCGATGCCGCTTGTAGAACACCTCGTCGTTTATCTGCGCTGTCATGAGGCCATCACACCTCTACAGCGCCCGCCCAACGGTCTGGCTGAGCGGCGAGCGGAGGCGGTGGGGCGCTTGCCTTCCACCTCGCAAGAGCCATGCCGCCGGAGCCGAGTCCGCTCGAGCCACTTGTTGGACAGCCTCATAGATAACTAACCACCTTGTCGAAGGCGTCGAGCAAGGTCTCCACAAAGTCGACGGTGTCGCGCGCCTCGTTTGGCGCGATCGTGTTGAAGGTAAGCAAGCGGGGCCTGACGAGACGGCGGAGATCGCCCTCGTGGACTATCTGGTTCCGGCGGTAAACTATGTGATCCAGCTTACCCTTCACGACCTCGGTCTGTTGCTGAAGATGGCCGGCGACCTTCGACCACCCCTTCGCTACACCCGCAGCGGCAAGGGCGTCACCAACCTTCTCCGACGACTGATATGTGTCTTGGAGAAGCCGGGTGTGCAGTATGTTCTTTGCCTGGACGCGAGGCCGGCAGTCGCGATTCATGCGGCGTGCACGAACGGCGTTGTCTGCGACGTCGAGGACATCTCCGAATGTAACAGGAAGGCGGCGCAGCGGCTTGCTCGGCTGGCCCGAGTCAATCGAGCCCACTGAGCCCAGAAGGGCAAAGTGAAAGAAAGTATCTACCGCCGCCACGGACATAACAATGGCCATTCGCCGAAGGTCGTCCCTGACAGCCGGGTCGATGGTCTGGGCATCTGCGAGGGCAAGAAACCTCCGGGCAGTCTCCAGGCAAGACTCCGATACCCGCCGCGGGGTCAGTGGCACTATCGTCCTCCCTGTTCAGGTACTGTCCGTCCAACGGTGTGACTGAGCGGCGAGCGCAGGCGGCGGGGCTGTTGCTCAACCATTCCGCAAAAGCCATGCCGCCGTAGCGATGTCCGCTCGAGCCACTTGTTAGCCACTGCCGTCCGCTGGCTTCTCAGGCCAACGATTGCGGCGGGCAGCATCGATATAGATGAGTAGGATCCC
>JBAQHK010000117.1:0-6335 GCA_049288275.1 bacterium
GCGCTCAGGACCTCCTCGTCGTAGCGATCCGTTAGGACCGCCTGCTCCCCTGCTGTGAGCGCCTCCCTGAGAGACTTTTCATGAAGAGCCTGGATGGCAGCGCGGTTCGGAACCCCGCCGCCCGACGTGAACCGTCCCATGATCTCCGGGGGGGCGACATACGGGCTGTGGGGATCCATGATGTGCAGGAAGAGGAAGAAGCGATGATCCTTGCGGCGCTCCATCCACCGCATGGCGTCAGCAATGTCGGCATTCGAGGGGGCTCCCGGCGGCACGAGGGCCCGGTGCGCAACCTGGCAGATCACCAGCCCGCGCAGGAAGATCGACGGGCCGGCGTCCTTGAGAATCACGGCCTTGCCGCCGTCGACGAAGCAGTCGAAGCCCTGGCCGAAGCCCAGGGCCGGGCTCAGGTACCAGTTGTTGATGAAGGCAGCGGTGGCGTAGCCGTTCCCGGCGAAGACCTCGGCCAAGGTCTCGACCTCTGGCTCCAGCGGGTAGCCGTTGAGGTAGGCGCCGTTCGAGAGGGGATAAAGCCCGGTGAGCATCGCGCCGTGGCCACCGGTGGTGCCCGGCGACTGGGTGTAGGCATTGAGCCACATGGCCGACCGGCCGGCGAGCGCGTCAAGGTTGGGAGTGGTCGGGCGTGCGTAGCCGTATGCGCCCACGTGGTCCGCCCTCAGGGCATCCACCGAGATCAGGACGCAATTCATGCCCGGCTGGGACGAGCGGCCGGTGATCAGGAAGAAAGCGGCGAGCCCCATGCAGGTCGCAACGAAGAGCCAGCGGACAACCTTGCCGAAGACGCGCCCGGCCTGCCTGCGCCGGGCGGCCAGGTAGACCACCGCTCCCAGGGCCAGGGCTGCGGCGATGACCCCGATTGTACCCGCGTGAGCACCGGACGACTCCTCGAAGGGATTGGCCCTGACGTTGAGCAGGTAGCCGGCCTCAAGCCCGAAGACGAGAGTGGCGGAGAGGCCGAGCCCGAAGGCTACGAGGTCGCGGCGGACGAGCCGGGCTAAGAGTGCGAGGACAAGGAAGCCCGCCGCGAAGAGCACGGCGTAGGCCACCGCCGCAAAGGGGATGAAGGCCGGGCCCGCGCGATTCACGAGCGCGCCCTCCACCACGCCCGCCGCGTAGCCGAGGGCGAGGCCTGCCGCGAGATACCCGGCCGCGGGCTGCAAGGGCTTGGTTGTGAGACGCGATGCCTGCATTCCACCTCCGCGAGAGCCAGTGTATCACTCCGCCTCGGCCTCGGTCAAGCGCTCCCGGCAGTTGCCGAAGACCCGCCCGGGAACCCGAGAAGGGTCCCGGGGTTCAATGGCCAGGTGGCGGGTATTCCATTGCAGAGCTCGCAGGCCCGTGATACTGTGTCGTCGCGCCACCGATCTCGAGGGACGGCAACGATATGGACCTAAGGGTTAAGGCCGCGGTCGTGGCCCTGGCGCTCAACGGCGTCCTGGTCGGGCTGAAGGCATTTCTGTGGAGGATCTCCGGGAGCACGGCCGTCGCAGCCGATGCTCTACACTCCCTGTCTGATCTGATGATCTCGGTCTTCGTTATCGCCGGCCTGGGGCTGTCCCGGCGCGGAGAGAAGCAAGGCGCGATCAACTGGCGGGGCATCGAGCGCGTGGTCGAACTCGTGGTCGGAGCCTCGATCCTCTACACCGCAGTCGAGATAGCCGCCCGGGCGGTGACGGGACCGTTGTCGCCGGTGCGGAACCTGGCCTGGACCATAGCGGGTGAGGCTGTCTGCGCCTGCGTGGCCTACCTGACCGCCACCATGGAGATCAGGGCCGGTCGGGCCACGGCGTCGCCGAGCCTTGTGGCCGACGGATATCACACCAAAATGGATGTCTACTCGACCGTCGCGGTCATCGTCGGGTTGTCAGGGGCCGCGGCTGGAATCGGGCTGGAGCGCGCAGCGGCCGTCGCGGTCTCGCTGTTGGTTGTGTTGACGGGGCTGGAGATCGTGACGGGCTCGGTCAAGGCTCTGGCCAAGGGAACACCTGTTGCCGATTACTTCGTCTCCAGGTTGTTCGCGGGTAGGGAAGACGGAGGCGCGGGCGGCAGGTTGCCGGCGGCGGTGGCGGGGATTGTCGCCTGGCTTCGTCGGGGTCGCCGTTACGCCTTCCTGGCTGCCGGACTTGCGCTCGCGCTGTGGCTTGGATCGGGATTCTACAGCGTTGTACCCGGCGATACCGGCATCGTGTTCAGGTTCGGAAGGATCGCCAAGGCCGCGGTCCGCCCAGGCCTGCATTTCCACAGGCCGTTCCCGATTGAACGGGTGGCGAAGCTCCCGACCCAGGTGGTGCGGCGGGTCGAGATCGGCTTCAGAACGGCGGGCGACAGCCTCGGCACCGATACTGCCTATCAATGGGAGAGCCGTCATCAGACCGGCAACTACATCAAACGTGTGGACGAATCCCTGATGTTCACCGGTGACGAGAGCATTGCCGACATCAACAGCGTGGTTCAGTACCGCGTCAGCCAGCCGGCCAAGTACCTGTTGGCCATCGAGGATGGAGAGAGGTTCGTCAGGTGCCTCACCGAGGCCGCGCTGATGAGCATCTCGAGCCAAATCGCGCTGGAGGATATGCTGACCACCCAGAGGAGGGACATCGAGGAATCGGCGAAGTCGGCGGTTCAGGGTCTCCTGGACCAGGCTGGCTCCGGCATCGAGATCGTCTCCCTGAGGTTACAGGATGTCCATCCCCCGATAGAGGTGGTGGATGCGTTTCGGGACGTTGCGAGCGCGAGAGAAGACATGCACGCCATAATCAACCGGGCCGGGGCGTATGCGGACAGTCTGATACCTCAGGCCCGTGGCCAGGCTGAGGAGATGATCACATTGGCTGGCGCTGAGCGCAATGAGGCGGTCGAGCACGCCACCGGCGAAGCGCAGCGCTTCGTCAGCGTGATGAGTGAGTATGAGCAGAACCGGCAGGTGACCGAGCTGCGCATGTACCTTGAGACCATGGAAAAGACCCTGCCCGGCATAAGGAAGTTCCTGGTTGAGCCCGAGCCGGGCGGAGAGCCTCTGGATCTGCGTTTCTTCGGCGAGGGTTTGACTTCCCCCTGAGGAGGGTGATCACTATGCGGAAGTCGGTGGTGGCCGCCTTGATCCTGGCGGTGGCTTGCATCTTCATGATCAGTTCCGCCTTGTTCGAGGTGAAGGAAACCGAGTACGCAGTCGTCACCCAATTCGGGAAGCCGGTCAGGGTGCTCAAGACCGCCGGCCTTTGTACCAAGATCCCCGATCCGGTGCAGTCGGTCCGGCGATTCGACAAGAGGCTGCTGATATACAACGTGAAGCCCAGCGAATTCCTGACGTCGGACAAGAAGAATGTGGTTGTGGAGCCCTATCTGACCTGGCGCATTCAGGATCCGATGAAGTTCCTGGTGTCGGTTCGGGACCGCAGGACAGCGGAGCTGCTTCTGGCGGACCTTACCTGCGCCGAGGTCGGCGCGGCCATCGGGAGAATCCCGCTCTCGTCCATAGTATCGGTCGAGCCGGGTGCGGTGGTGGTGGACTCGCTTATGCAGGGGGTAACAAGGAACTGCTGCAGCCGCGCCCTGGACAACTATGGGATAGACGTGACCGACGTCAGGGTGATGAGGCTCAGTTTGCCCGACCAGAACCTGGCGAGTGTCTACCAGCGCATGCGGTCGGAGCGGCAGCGCATGGCCAAGAGGTACAGGTCCGAGGGCGAGGAGGAGGCCATAAAGATAAGGGCCGAGGCGGACACGGAACGGAGACGGATCTTGGCCGAAGCCTACAGGGACGCCGAGCGCATTCGCGGGCTGGGTGAAGCCGAGGCGGCCGGGATCTACTCCGGCGCCTACGGTCAGGACCCCCGGTTCTACAAGATGGTGCGGACTCTTCAGGCGTACGAGAAGTTCCTCAACGACAAGACAACACTGGTGATCTCCACCGAATCCGAGCTCCTCAAGTTACTCGAGCACGGTCAATCGGCGGAATAGGGGGGATTCAGAGGTCGTGATCGGCGGCGACGGCGGGACCAGCCTTAGAGAGATTCTCGCATCGGGGCTCTCGGGTCTTCCATACAGGAGGCGTGGGTTCGCTCCCCTGGCCGTGGCGGCGGCCCTGGTGATCTACCTGCTTTCGGGCGCCTATGCCGTTCAGACCGACGAGATGGGCGTCGTCTTCCGCTTTGGTAGAGTGGTCGCCGATGGGGTGCCTCCTGGGATTCACTATCATCTTCCGTTTCCCGTCGAGCGCGCTGTCAGGCTGAAGACCGCCGAAATAAAGAAGCTGATCGTCGGTGTGCCCGACACGGAGGCCAGCCAGTCCCGAAGCGGAGGGGGCTTCAAGACGCTGACCGGCGATACCAACGTGCTGCAGGTGCAGGTGATCATCCAGTATGGGATAAGCGATCCGGTCAAGTACCTTGTGGCCACTGAGGACCCCACGCGGTTCATTCGGGCCGCCACCGAGCAGGCACTGACCACTGTGGTTTCGTCAACTGGTGTGGACGGCCTCCTGACCACGGAGAAGCTGGCGATTCAGAACCTGGTCAAGGACCGGGTGCAGGCGCTGGTGGAGTCCTACGACGTCGGGGTGAAGCTGATCGGGGCTTACTTCCAGGAGATCGGGCCGACCACGGAGGTTGCCCGCGCCTTCCGCGAGGTAGCCAGCGCCCGAGAGGACAAGACCCGGATGATAAACGACGCCGAGGGTTACAGAAATGTCGCCATCCCGATCACCAGGGGAGAGGCACAGCGAATAGTCAGCGATGCGGCATCCTACAGGCTCGAGCGGGTGGAACGGGCCAGGGGTGAGACCGACCGTTTCACTGCGCTCCTAGTCGAGTACAAGAAGAGCAGCGACGTGACTGCAGGTCGCTTGTACCTGGAGAAGATGGAGAAGATCCTGAGCGGTCTGCGGGTGTTCATCATGGACAAGGAGGGGGACAAAGCGGTATCCACCCTGCGGCTGTTCCTACCCGAATCCGAGCCCAAGGTCCCGCAACCGTTCCCGTTTCCGGAGGATTGACGCGAAGCAGCCGAGGTGCTGCCGCCCCGACGGTCTTTCACCGGGAGCTCGGAGCGCCGGATTTGGTCGGCTCGCGCGCGATGAACTTGGCCTCCGCCCAGGCCATCAATTGGCAGTCTTGGAGCATTTCGGCCCTGAGCAGGAACAGGGGTGGCCTGCGTGAGACAATCCGTGCCTGAACCGCCAGCAGCGAATCGCAAGGGACAGGCTCGACGAAGCGAATGTGAAGGTCCGCGGTGAGGCCCTGTATACCGTTGTGAAACAGGCAGTGGGTCATCGCCGAGTCCAGCAATGCCGCGATCACCCCTCCGTGGAGCATCCCCTGGTACCCCTGCAGCCCCGAGTGCCCCTTGAAGCTTGAGTTGACACTGCCGTCGTCGGCGGACAGATAGCGCAGACCCAAGGACCAGGGGTTTCTGTATCCGCACAACAGGCAGTGGTCATGGCCGTTGGTTGCGGTGCCGCCTGGGCGACCGCTCGACACGGGGCGATCAGTGGTCACAGATGTTCTCACCTACCTGGAGCGTGCCGGCGAGATAGTCGGCAACTAGTCGTTCGGGTGTGTCGGGTGGCGCCCCGGTGACCACCGTGATCCCGCGGTCGGTGAACAGCCCCCGGGCGCGCTGGCCCATCCCCCCGGCTATGATGACGGTCACTCCCTGGTCAGCCAACCAGGGCGGCAACAGCCCCGGCTGATGCGGCGGGGCTTCGATGTCCTCACGCCCCAGGATTGCCTTGGTGTCCGGGTCCACGTCGACAATGGCGAAGTGCCCGCAGTGGCCGAAGTGCGGCGAGAGTCTTCCCTCCGCCAGCGGAATGGCGATGCGCATGCTCTAGACCTCCCAGTCAGTTATCCTCGTCTGATGTCCTGGCCAGCCATCCGTATTCTACACCGGACTCTTCGGATTCCAATGCTTATCGATGGAGATGATCGTCTCGGTGATGTCGCGCATGGCGGCTGCGGCGGCGGAATGCGGATAGCGGTCAATGAAAGCCTGACCGCCATCGCCGGCCTCGGTGACCTTGGGGTCCATGGGCAGTGATCCGAGAAACGGCACACACATGTCGGTTGCCATACTCCTGCCGCCCCCCGATCCCAGGATCGGAGTGACCTCTCCACAGTGCGGGCAGGCGAATCCGCCCATGTTCTCCACCACCCCGATCACCGGTACAGAGAGCCGCCTGCAGAAAGTGATTGCCTTGCGGACATCCACGGCGGCCACCTTCTGGGGCGTGGTGACGATCACGGCCCCATCCATTTTACCTATCAGCTGGCACACCGACAAGGGCTCGTCACCGGTACCCGGCGGTGAATCTATGA
>JBAQHK010000118.1:0-3091 GCA_049288275.1 bacterium
ATTGGAGCCCGTGATCCCGCCCACGCCGAACGAGCCGTCGGCGGTTCTGCACACCGACTGGGCCCAGTCGCTCGCGGCGCCTCCCAGGGCGCGCGTCCAGACGGTGTCGCCTGCGGCCTGGAGTCTGAGGACGTACATGTCGCCCGAGCCCGGGCCGAAGGACTCCGTGCTTCCTGCC
The DNA here is from genome assembly GCA_049288275.1 of bacterium. Classification (GTDB taxonomy): domain Bacteria; phylum Arandabacterota; class Arandabacteria; order Arandabacterales; family Arandabacteraceae; genus JBAQHK01. The sequence continues at coordinate 179 of JBAQHK010000118.1, forward strand.
AGGACAAGGCCGCCGTCGCCGGCGTCACAGATCGAGCGCGCCTCGTCCCGGGCGCTTCCCCCGAATGAGCGCGTCCAGACCGTATCTCCGTCGGCGTCAAGGCGCACCACGTAGACGTCCTCCTTGCCGGCCCCGTAGGAGGTGGTGTAGCCGGCGATGGCATAGCCGCCGCCCACGACGAGCTCGCACGCCGAGAATCCGTAGTCCCGGCCGGGCCCGCCGTAAGCCTTCTGCCACACCAGATCGCCGTCGGCGTCGGTCTTGACCGCGTAGACGTTGACGTCGTCATCACCGAAGGAGTAGGTGTAGCCTACCGCAAGGAACCCTCCATCGGATGTCATGACAACGCTGCGGAAGCCGTCGTTGGCCGAGCCCCCGTAGGTCCTTGTCCACGTGGTGTCAACCTGGGCCCAGGCCGTGCCGGCGCCTGTGGCCATTGCAAGAACGGCGAGCCAGAGCATTCGCTTTCTCAGAATCGGTCTTATCATTGATCCTTACCTCCCGGAACGATTACCGCCCGCGCAGTGTCCGCAAGCTATCTATCGCCGTGCGCATCAGCTCGACCACGTCATAGCAGTAGTACTGGCCGCGCCGGGATGTGAGGATGTTGCCGTCCAGCACGGGGGGAACGGCGTCTCCCGCCCAGATCGCGCCGGAGTCCACGTACTCCTGCATGAACTCGGGTGCGCCGGTCACCAGCACGCCCTCGACGATGTCGGCTGCCGCCAGCACTCGCGTACCCCCGCAGAAGGCTGCGACCAACAGCGTGTCGGCCTGGGCCTCGCGGACCAGGGCGAGGGCCTCGGGGCTGTTCAGCAGCTGGCGGTGCGAATCGGCCTTGTTGGCGGGCGTGATGATCAGGCAGTCATACTTCCATACGTCGGCTATCTCGGTGACCACGGAATCCACGGTCATCGCTCCGCCGTAGAAACACGGGTTGACGGTGGGGGTAACTCCGACGGTGATGGTCTCCCAGCCGAAGACGTCCATGACGTCGCGCAGCAGGTTGTAGTTGCCTCCGTAGGGCGCGGATACCAGCAGCAGGGCCTTGACCTGGCCTGAGCCTGACTCGGCCGAGGCCTGCTCGCCGGGCCCGGCCAGTCCAGATGCGAAGGTTATGACAAGGACAACTGCGAAGACGTGCCTCATGGCACCCCCCTTTCCGAAGGGCCGCACGCTGGTACGCGGCGAACCGTGCGGAAAGCCGCCTGAGGCTCCGATCAGGTGTTTCCGATTGCTACCACCGATTGCTGCCGCTTGTTCTGCGCCGGCCGTGCCGTGGTTTCTCGGGACGACCTCAGCCGCACTATACGCAGGGAAGGGCCGGGCGCCAAGATGGGAAATCGATTGCGCGGACCTCGGAGGCGTCTTCGGGTTGCTCGATTCTGACCCTGATCGTGCGCGCTCCGCCCTCAGTTTCCGGGGTCGGCGGCGGGCAGGCCTTCGGACTGCTCGATCCAGCCCACAAGCCCCAGGAACGGGCCCTGGAAGCCCTGCGTAGGGATGGACACGAGAGTGCTCTCGGCGCGGCTGACAAGGTCCTTCAGCCAGACATCGTACGAGGTCGCCGTCGATGAGACAGGCAGGGCCGCGCTGGCCAGGTACCTTCCGGAGGAAGACAGCCGGTAGGTCAGGCGCGTGCCCGAACCGGGCCAGGCCGATGGGCTCCCGGTGACCTCCTGAGCGCGCGTGGAGTCGGCGCCGACCCTGATCACCGTGATCTCAGGCGCGACCGCACCGGTGTAGCGCGCGGTCTCGTAAAGGTACTCCCCGGACGGAAGGACTCCGATCACCCGCGCGGCATCCGGGGCGGGGAGCCCTCCGAAGGCCGGCACTGCCGGCAGCTGCCTGGACTGGCGGATGCTGCCGTCCGCAAGGTAGCTGCCAACCTGGGTGAGGTGCTCGTCCGACATCAAGTCGTCGTCCCCGGCCTCGAGCGAGAAGTAGAGGCTGTCGCTCAGCGGGAGCCAGCCGATGCTCGCGACGCTCAAGTCCCGGAAGAAGTCCGAGACGTCCGCCTTGCGAAGCAGCGCGCCGGTTGCGACGTCGTGGATGAAGATGTATTGCTTGCCCTTCATCCAGCCGATGTAGCCCAATCGCGTGCCGGCTGAGTTCGCGAAGATGTCACCGCCCGATCCCTCGACGGCCGCGGGACAGATCACGCGGCTGGTATTGGAGCCGTCCGTTGAGAGCTCGCAGAGCAGTGCCTTCCCGGGCGAGGTGGGAGGAGCGCCCCGCAGGGCGCCGTAGGCGAAGATCTTGCCTCCGCCGGCTGCCGGGAAATGGAACACGTAGAGGTGCTGAGTGAGGACGATGGTGGAGTGTCGGTCGGAGAAGACCAGTTGCTTCTCGCCGGTCTCCGGATCGATTGAGAAGATCTCGGGTCTCGCCGCCGTGTAGTCTGATGCCTTGTGGCAGACTGCGTAGACGAGCTTCTCGCCGGCAGCGGCCCGCTGGTCAAGTGCCCACAGAGCGGGGGAGAGGAGCGTCCAGACGAGCGCCCAGAGCAGCGCGCAGGCAAGAGCATGACGGTTCATGGCTACGATCTTCCACCATCTCGTGGCGAGTTGCAAGCATGCCTCGGGGGAGCGCCCACGCCTTGCTTGCTGGCCCGCAGCGAGAATGTCAAAGGGAGCATCCCCTCATACCCCTTGAGAATCCACCAGCCGTCGGCGGTCTCGGTCATCCCGGGCAGGACCTGGCAGAAGGCCCTGTCGTGTTCGTTCAGAAGGTCAATCCTCATTCCATTCTTGATGAGCGCATTCACGATGTCCGACAGCGGCCACAGCCATTCGTAGGTCTTGTTCACCGGCACGTAGGAGCTGTCGGCATAGTCCGGATGATCGTCATCGAAGTGGATGGGCTCGTCCCTGTGGAAGTATGGGTACTTGATCTCAAGAGCGTTCGCCTTGG
>JBAQHK010000119.1:0-2415 GCA_049288275.1 bacterium
TCACAGGACTTGGGCCGGGGCGACGACGAGCTGGGCGGGGGGCTCGCTATCAAGTTCCTCACAGAGCTCGCAGCCGCCGCGACGCAGCCCGAGAAAGTGCTCTTCTTGAACTCCGGTGTATGGCTCCTCACCGAGAAGTCAGCTGCGCTCCCGCACCTCAAGAAGCTCGAGGAGGCCGGCGTGGAACTGCGCGCATGCGGCACCTGCCTGGAGTGGTTCCAGCTCGCCGACAGCATCGTCGTCGGCAGGCAGACCAATATGGCAGCAATCCTGGCTGACCTCGCGGCCGCCAAGAAGGTCGTCACGCTGTAGGAGCGAGCCAGGCGCTGCAGCCCCGTCGCAACGTCGCTGCAGGACACGGCCGAACCCTCTACTCCCACTTGGCCAGGATTTCCTTGATCGCGGCCAGGAGCCTCGCCGTGACCGCATTAAAGTAGGCCCGGCACTTGGCTTCGTCCAAGTTGAGCCGCGCATCCCCCTCGGCATAGGTAATCATTGGTGTGGGGAAAGGATAGGCCCTGAAGAAGCCGGTCTGCCTGAGGATCATCTTCTCGTCGTAGAGCTCCCGCTTGACAAGCCCAGGGTCAATCGCCATTACCGCAGCGGTCTCGTCCGCTCCGGCGTGGCCTCCCTCCCGCTCCAACTCCTTGCGGCAGATGTCCTCCATCCCCATCCACCAGTTGATGAGCAGGGTCTTGACGCTCGAGGTCTTGCTGGCCTCGAAGCATGCGTCCTGCAACTCGGTGATCTGCCCGCCGTGGCCGTTCAAGACCACGATCTTGTCGAAGCCGGTCTTGGCCAGCGAGGCGATCACGTCCGCCACGTAGGCCTTGAAGACCTGCGGCGTGATGAAAACCGTGCCGGGATGGCCGTAGAGGCCCTTGGTGATGCCATAGGGCACCGCGGGCGCGATCAAGGCGCCGATCTCGGGCGCAAGCCTCTCCGCCAGCGCATTGGGAATCAGCATGTCAGTCGCGAGCGGCGTGATGCCGTGGGCCTCGATGGTTCCCACCGGCAGGATCACAGTCTCGATCTTGCCCGGGACCAGAGCCCGAAGCTCGATGTGGTTGATACGGCAGATGTGTCTCTCCATGGCCACTCCCCCGCGATTAGCTCGCGTATGTCCGCTGATGGCGCCTCTGGCAACCTCACCGCCCCGACCCCGGCAAGACCACTCGGAAACTAGTATGATGTCCCTAGTTTCCTAGTATGATGTCCCTAGTTTCTTACGGGCGTATCACCAGGGTCGCCGACTCCGTCAGGTACTTCTGGGCGACCGCGCGCACGTCCTCCTTGGTCACCGCGTTGATCCTCTGCTTGAAGTTGTCGCGGTAGTCGTAGCCCAGGCCGTTGAGTTCGTCCTGCACGCAACGGTCTGCCTGCGAAGCCGTAGTCTGCGCGTAGTAGAGATCCTCCATGATGTTGCAGATGCGCTTGCCCATGTCCAGTTCGGTATCCGTAACATACTCGCCCTTGGCCTTATCCACCTTCTCGCGGATGAGCTTCAGGGCGCTGTCGGCGGTGGCCGGAGCCGTGCCCGCCATGATCGCGAAGTAGCCACCCTCGGGCAGGGCGTTGTTCCATGCGTGAACGTAGTAGACCAGTTTCTGGCCCCGCAGGGTCTCGTGGAGCCACCCGCCCGGGTAGCCTATGCCCGAGGTGATAGCGTCCATCACGCGGGTCGCGTACCAGTCCTTGCTGCCGGGGTCCATGCCGGGGAAGCCTATGCAGATCACCGCCTGCTCCTTCTCGGTAGGCTCGGTGAGCGTGAGGTCATGCTCTATGCCTGGCCACAAGATGGGCCTGGGCATGGCAACGCCTTCCCGCTTGAACCTGGCCAGGGCCTTCTCCACGGCGGCCTGGGCGTAATCAGGATCCACGTCGCCGAAGACAGCGAGCACCAGGTTGGAGGGCGCGCAGTAGTCAGTATACAGACCGCGCAGGTATTCCGCCGTGAGCCCCCGGACCGAGGCCTCCTCCCCAAGGGGATCCAGCCCGTAGGCATGGTCGCCATACAACAGCTTCCTCATCCTCACCTCGGCGTCATCCTGCCAGGTGTCGCTTCGCTGCTTGATCTGAGCGAGCACCGCCTCGCGTTCCTTCTCGAGCTGATCCATGCTGAAGGTGGCGTTGGCCAGCAGATCCGCCATCACGCCGAGCCCCGCATCGAAGTTCTCACTGAGGATGTCCATGTTGCAGAAGAAGTAGTCCTCGGCAGCGCCTGTACCCAGGCTTCCTCCCATGCTGTCCATCTCTCGCGCGATGTCGTCGGCCGAGCGGGTGCGGGTGCCACGTCTCATCATCCGCGCCATCAAGTTGAAGGCGCCGTTGGTCTCGGTGGTCTCCAGGCGGCTGCCTCCGCGGAAGGAGGCCCGAATGTGCACCAGGGGCACGTTCTTGTCCTGCTTGGTGAGG
>JBAQHK010000120.1:0-17439 GCA_049288275.1 bacterium
GGGCCGCGTAGGCTCCGCTGGCCGAGAGATCGATGACCGATCCCGCGTCGGCCGCGGGCGAGGGCGCGCCATCGAGGAGTCCTGCGGTTCTCAGGATGTCGTCCTCGGTGGGGTCCAGGACTTCGAAGTGGATGGCGTTGGACGCAAGCTCCTCGTTCTCCCCGACCTCGGTGATGACCGACACCTCTCCGCTCAGGGCGCCGGACGGAACCACCACGACAAGCGACGAGTCCTCCATCTCCTCGGGCGTTGCGCTGACCCCGCCGAAGGCGACCGTGGTCGAAGAGCCCTCCGAGAAGCCCGACCCGGCAAGCACAAGCCGCCCACCCACGGGACCCGCCAGGCGCGACATCGTGGCGAGGGCTGGTCCCACGCCCAGGGCGGTGGCCGAGAGCTTCTTCTCGGCCTCGGATATGGTAAAGGCGTAATCCCCATCGGGAGACAGCTCGATGTCGGTGGGATTGACAGGAAGATCGATGGTCGCCACAACGCCGAGGTAGCTCGACGAGGTCGGGCGCAGATCGATGGCGCTAAGGATGTCCTGCTCTCGGTCCACCACCACGGCGAAGGAACCAGCCGGAGTGAGAGCAATGCCGTCGGGCGTCCCGCCGGTCTTCACCTTCCAGAGGCTGGTCATCTGGCTCAGGGACACCACGCTGACGAAGCCCATCTGGTCGCAGACGTAGGCCAGATCGCCCAGGGGATCGATGGCGATGTCCTCGGGATAGACTCCGACGCTTACGGTGTTGGTGACGCTATTGGAATCCAGGTTAGCCACAAACATCTTGCCGGTGCCGGTGATGGCGAGCACCATGTCCCCGGCCGGGTAGGTAGCCAGCTCGCCCCGGACGTTGGGGTCAACCGGCGCCAGCTCACCGATCTGGGTCTGGAAGGTAGGACTGGCTTCCTCGATGTCCCAGACCTGGATCGCGCCCTCGTCGGTGGGTATGAAGGCCCTGTGGCCCCTGGGATGCACGATTATGCCCCTGGGGACCGCGCCTATGGGTTTCTCGCCAAGCAGACCCATCGAGCCTGGCGTGGAGCTCAGACGGTAGAACTTGTTGGTCATGGCGCTCACGCCGTAGACCCTGCTGCCCGTTGGGCCGGCGTCCACGTGGGTCAGGCCCCCGGATACGGCTATAACAGCAGACGTCATATAGCCGCCGGAGCCCGGATCGGAGTCGACGACCTCCACTCCTTCATCGGTGGCAACGAAGACGTAGTCGCCCGATGGGACCACCGTGAGATCATAGGGCACGCCGTCGAGGGCGCAGACACCAGACAGGAAGCCCTTCGGCACCTCGTCGGCCGAGAGCACCGTGAACTGCAGGCTGTTGCTCGTGAGGCCCTGGGTGTGGTTGTAGACGCTCACCGGCCCCGACGTTGCGCCCTGCGGAACCGTCACAGCAAGCTGGCTGACCGAGGCCTCGGAGATGACGGCCGTGGTCCCGTTGAAGGTGACGGTGTTGTTCGCGGGCTCCGGGGCGAAACCCTTGCCGTTCAAAGACACCGTCATCCCCACGACCCCCTTGTTGGGGGCTATGCTCGAAAGGGCAACGTCGGGCTCCTCCTCCGTCGTGAAGTGAGCGAAGAAGGTGTCCGCGAGGCCGTTGCCGAACCCGTCCTGGAGCCCGGGCTCCAGCATCAGCTCGTAGGTCGTGGAGAAAGCCAGATTGGAAAGCGGTATGAAGGCCAAGAGCGAGTCGTCGTTCAAGAGCGTGGCGTTGCCCAGCACGAACTCCTGGTTGGAGGTGTTAGTGAGATTGAAGTTGCCTTGCAGGGTGGCGCCGTTGATGCGCTCGGAGAAGACCACCAGCACCGAGGTGTCGATCGAGACCTCCACGGCGCCGGAGTCGGGGACAACCGCAGTCACTTCGGGCGGCGTGTCATCAATGTTGGTCACTATGTCGGCCACGGCCTCGGGGCCGGCCGCCGAAACCGCGACCGGGTCCCGGTCTCCCGCGTCATCGTGCGCGGACTCCAGCGAATCCCAGGCCTCCGGGACGAAGAGCGTCACCGCCGTGGTCTCCACCAGGGCGTTCACCCACGCCGGCACCATGCCGCCTATGGCCGAGCTTCCGTCCAGGGGATGGACCGCCACGTAGTAATCGCCGTCGGGCAATCCGATGAAAGAGAAGGTGCCGTCGGGCAGGGTGTACTCGCACGCGGCGGTGTCCCCGCCGGCCACACTGATGGCAAGTACCGCAGCTCCTGGAAGAGGATCGGTGGTGTAGCCGTCGGTCACCGTGCCGGTGAGCCGGCTCTCGCCCGCGAGCGTCGTGGCGTAGGCCTTGAACATCGCCAGGCGGTCGTCGAGCTCTAGCGACAGGGCCGAGGTGTCGGGCGGGAGCACTCCGTACATGGTTGAGGACCGAACCGGCGTGTGCGACAGCCCGAAGAGGTGGCCCAGCTCGTGAGCCGCGACCGATTCGATGTAGACGCCCTCGGCCGGCCCGTCGGTTGTGGTCCTGAACCTCATCTTGTCCGGGTCGCCGTTAAAGAGGATGTCCGAGTCCATTATCTCGCCCGCACGGTACCACGTGCCCGCGAACCAGGTTGGCTCGGTGAAGGACGTAGTGAGCCCGACGGCAATCACGCCGGACCCGAACTCATAGTCGGGATCCTCAAAAGTCACTAGATTCACTCGGTCGAAGGGCTTGGCGTCGGCCTGAGCGGTGGACCCGCCATAGTCGGCCGAAGCCGCGAGGTCCCCCGTGGTCCAGACACCCATGGCGCTCATGATTGCCACGAAGTCGCTGCTGTCGGAAACCTCGGGCGCTCCGTCCTGGTGGATCTTGTAGGTCAGGGGGAAGGCCTCGCGATCCCAGTACTCTATGTGGCGCGCGCCCGCGCCGTCGTCGATGCAGCCTTCGCCGTCGCTGTCGAAGAAGGATGCGTCCTCGGCCGCGCACAGGTCGGCCGCGCCGAAGACCCCGTCGCCGTCACCGTCCGGCCCGCAGGGCGCCGGCAGGTCCGAGACGCCGGAGGCCTGGGAATCCCGAACAAATATCCCAACGTTGTCAAACATGGGCGCAGGTGTGTGCACGCCGGAGCAGTTGCCGTATTCGTTGCACATATCGATAGCAGACAGGCGAACTTGCAGGTGGGCCGCCCCCGGAGTGATAAACGGCGTCACGTTCTTCGTAACACTGTAGAACCCGGATGTTGCATAGTGTATGAAGTGCTCATTCTCCCACGAGCCTCCCGAGTCTATCGGCGGGCTGGCCACCTCCCACGTGTAGAACACCTGATTGGCGACCGGCAGGTTGCCGTAGACGTCAAACCTTAAGAGGTACTGGCTGGCATCGGTGGGAACCTCGATGATCGGCGAGACTATGCCTATGTCTAGCTCGAATTCCGGCTCCTCGTATGGAAACTCGAAGGTCACCGAGTCGTAGGCTACCCAGCTCCAGCAGTAGTCCTCGCACTCGAAACCGGTCTCGCAGGCCGGCGTCTCCTCGAGCCTGTACCTGTAGCCGTGTTGCGAGGCCGGCGGCACCGAGGGAACCCAATCGTCGTAGCTCGATGTGAATTCATCCTTAGCGTGATTGCGGACCTGCACCCAGTCAAGGTGCACGGCCCCGTCTGAATTGTACTGGCCGTCTTCGTCGCTGATGCTCCCGTCGGACTCGAAGCGCAGGCGTAGCCGGACCGTACCCGTGTAGCCCGTGACCCTGACCGTGTCGGCCAGGAATCCGGTCCGCCGGCCGGTCCAGGCCCCAAGCGTGGTGTAGCTCATGCCTTCGTTGTCTGAGATGTCGAAATAGAAGTGGTCGTAGTTCTGCTCCATGTCGTAGTGCATCATCAAGAATACGAGTGAATCAGCGGCAGCCAGACCGAAGTCCTTGGTCAGGTACTGCTCCCATCTGTCGCCGTAGCCTACCCACCCGGGCGTACTGTCGCCGCACCAAATTACCCCGCGAGTCTGATAAGTGATCGGATTCCAATGTATGTCCTGGGGCACTTCCAGCAGATCAACGGAGGTCCAGCCGCTGGCGCCATCCTGGAAGTCCTCGTAGAACACGCAGGTCGTATCCCCGCCCGCTCCGAGCATCAGGAAGGGCGAAGATTGTGCCGTATCCTTGGCCTCAATCGCCACTGGCTGCCGGCCTTCCGCCGGTAGCGCCATGAACCCGGCGCCCACCAACGCCGCCATCACCATCGCGCAAAGGGTCTTGGTTCTCATCGCTCCACCCCCACACCCGAAGCGCGGCCGAGGGCGCGTTCGACGAACTCATCCAGAGGCACTCCGGGCATGGCCTGACCCGGCCCGGCGGTTCGTGGCGCCGGGCCAGCCGGTGCGCCCAGCAACCGCGTCTCTTCGGGCGGGGCAACGACAAAGGCCTCACCGGTCTTGGCGTCCCGCACGATCTTGAACTTGCCCTGGGCGAGCCCCGACACCTGATAACTTCCGGCCTTGTCCCGCTCGGCGAAGACCAGCACCTCCTCGCCAACCTTCCAGGTCGGGGTGCCGTGGGCCGTGACCTTCATCGTGCCCACCGTGCCACCCAGCTGGATGAGGTCCAGGGTCGCCGTTCCCGGCCCCTTGTAGGTCTGATCAACCGCGATGCGCACGCGGGTCAAGACCTTGGTGTGCCTGTCGTTCCAGTAGGACTGGCTGCTTTCCACCCTACCGCGCACCACGACGTCGGAATCTGCCCCGATCTGCTGAGGCGTGCGGTTGGCGAGCAGCGATGCGTCAGCACAAGCCGTCCAGCCCATGGCCACAAGGCACAGGCCGGCGATGCACACTAGCCGCAGTCCCATTGACAACGATCTCATTGCGTCCCCCTTGTCAGCCTGGTACGGCGTTATCGTTCCCTGTGTTCCTATATGGAAATACACCTGAACGCTCGTTCAGTTGGCCGGAGCAGTAGCGCGGTGGAATCGGCCGTCGATGCTGCGGGCCGAGATTGAAGGGCTGGCGTGAGGTTGGCTGTCAAGCTGACCGAAGTGGCGAAAGTGACACCAATAGAACCGAGCGGTTCCCCGCGCATAGGAAGACGCACCGCCCTTCCTTAGCCCTGATATTGCGAAAGCATAGATGCTGGGGCCAGGTGGCCAGTGTGTCAGCTCGCAGCGCCCAGCAGCCCCTGGTGCCTACCATTGTACACCGTGAGCGCGCCCAAGGTCAAGCAGTTTGGCCGCTCCCGAGGCAGGCTAGCCCTTGCCGACCACGCGAAGTTGCCAGATGTCACGGCCGGTGGAATGAAGGATGGGGGCGAGCGCAAGTCGGCCGGTCGCCCCAATGCTCTTTTGTAGGAACCTAAGTTCGGCGAGCCGCTCATCGATCCCTGGATCGACCTCTACCTGGAAGCCCGCTTGACGCATGAGCAGAATGCCTTTGGCCCGCGCCGCCAGCTCCAGATGCGTCCGCAGCAGACACAGCATGTCGGCCACCACCTCGCCGGGGAAGCGACTCCTGAGCGACTCAAGGTACTGGCCCGGCCGAGTGGCCGAGATCGAGCCGGTCGCGATGTCCTCCAGCAGCCGCACGTCGGTGTCCAGGCCGACCTCGAGCCAGTCGCGCAGCGCCCTCTCGCTGCGGTTGAAGATCACTGCCAGGATCGCGGGCAGCGCCGCGAGCTGGGCCACGGTATTGGCCACGGGGGGAAGGAAGAAGTGGTTGAACAGGGAGTGGACCGCGTAGGCAACCGCGAGGCCCGGCAGAAAGACCGCAGCGAGGCCAAGCGCTCGGCTGGCCGCCGACGCGCCGCTTCGGGCCGGGCGCCGCTCGGCCAGGCCCTGGGCCAGCACCGCGAAGGCCGCCGTGGTTCCGCCGTGCATCACCGCCGTCCCAAGGCCCCGCAGCACCCAGACCAGCGGGCTTGATCCCTCGAGCGCGCGCAGGTAGTGGATGTTCTCGACGAAGGCGAAGCCGGCGCCCACGGCGAACCCCAGCACGGCCGCATCCACCAGGAAGCCCACGCGCCGTCTCAAAACCAGGTGCGCGACAAATGCGGCCTTGAGAGTCTCCTCGATGGCGGGGGCAACGTACCTGGAGTAGGCCGGGCTCCCCGGCGGGAAAAGGCCAAGCAGCCAGCGATTGATGAAGAAGCAGGCGACCGCCACCGCGCAGCCCGCGACTATGGCCTCGACCAGCGCCCGAGCGCGGACAAGCTTGAAGCTGTCCATCAGCACCAGGCCGCCGAGGAAGGCAAACACCGGCAAGAGGCTGACGGCTATTCGGACCAGGTCGCTCACGGCACTATCACAGCAGCTTCAGCGAGATCATGAACTCCCTGGATGCCCGACGGCGCTCTTCGAAGGCCACCGCGTAGCCCAGCGAGAAAGTGGATTCCATCATGGAGAAGGTCACCAGCCTCAGGTCCAGCTGGGCGCCCACGTCGGCCAGCGATCGGCGCCACGCCCTGTCTTCCATGTTGGTCACAAGTCCCGCCGAGAAAAGCGACAGCCGCGCCCACCGCAAGTAGGCGCTGGTCACCCCGACGCTCGCGAACCTGAGCGGGGGCAGGATCCACTCCACCATCACCCTGCCGTAGTTGGTGCCGCCCACCTCGTTGAGCTCGACCCCGGGGAAGCTGTAGGAGCCGCGGTAGCGCTTGACGTCCAGGTGGTCCACCCAGTTGTTGCCGAAGCCCCCGAAGTAGAAGTTGGCGAAGGGCTCTTCCCGGTCTCCGTGGGCGTACCCCGCGGAAGTCCTCAGCCACACCGGCGAGTGCTCGATCGGCGTGAGGAAGCCGACGTCGAAGTCAGCACGGGCCTGAGGATAAACCGTTCGGTTGACGTAGGTACCGCTCGACGCCAGAGACCAGCGGTATCCCCCTTCGTAATCCACCGCGCCCATGGTGGCGCCGAGCTTCTTGAAGTCCAGTCGCGCGCTCATGGTGGAGAAGCGATCGAAGCTCGCCCCCACGTTTTGGTAGTCCGGCATGCGCTCCAGGTTGTTGTAGTGCGCGACATCGATGTTGCCGTCCAGGGTCTTGGGCGGATCGTAGATGAAGGGCTTCCTGTAGCCAAGCCTGAAGGCGTTGCCCCGCCGGCTAGTCTTGGTGGGGCCGAAGAGGTCGTAGAAGTCCGCGCTGTTGTAGGCGGCGCCTGCCGACCAATTCCAGTAGCTCCAGTTGAGCGCCAGGTGAAGCCTCTGGTCCCTGGGCAGACGGGTGGTCGGCGAGTAGGACGCTGTGAGATCCGCGGACGAGATCGATATGGGATCGGAGAAGTCCATGCGCACGCCGACCGCCGTGTAGTCCTTGTAGCCCTGGACAATCGGGATCGCCGAGGCCAGCGACATGCTGCGGATCACGCCGTACTCCCCCGAGAAGGTCGCGGCCGAGTCCACCTTCACTCGCGCCGGCGAGCCCAGGGTCCAGGCCCTGACCATGGGATGGCGCTCCACGACCTCCTGGCCGAGGTACTTGATGGCATTGACGCTCGAGCCTGACTCCACAGGAACCATGCAAGGCCGGAAGCCGTCGCCGCTGTAGGCAAAAGCGATCAGGGAGTCCTCGGACACCGGGATCGGCCTGAAGAGGCCGGTCTCGCAGTTGGACACGATCTCGATGTCGGAGCGTTCGAGGTCGTAGCGGTAGATATTGGAGACGCCGGTGTAGTAGGAGGACCCGTAGAGGTACCTGCCGTCCGCGGAGAAGACGAAGTTCTCGGGCGCGCTGTTTTCGAAATCGAAAAGAACCTCGTAGTCGCCCCTGCCGGCCAGGAGATCCTCCACCCTCATCCTTATAAGCTGCTGGGTACCGTTGACCTGGGCGATCGCGCCCACGAGCCAGGCGCCGTCCGGAGACAGATCTATGTCGTAGATGTCGCGCCCATAGGGGAAGGAGTAGACCTGGCTCCACTTGGAGTAGGGATGCGGTATGCGGACGATGGTGGAGATGCCGTTGTAGTGGCGCACTCCCCACACCGACCGGTCGGCTGCATTGAAGACCAGGTCTCCGGTCCTGGCTTCCTCCACCAGCATGCGGGTCTTGCCGGTGGCGATGTCCGCGGCCCACAGGTCGCGCCATCCGTTGTTCTTGGTGGTGTAGAACAGGGTCCCGCTCCCGGGGTCATACGCCAGCGAAGTGACGAAATAGAGCACCGGGTCCAGGACATCACAGATCGGGCGAAACCGGCCGCTCGCGATGTCGATCGCGGCCAGCTCGGCGGACTCGCCGGGGTACAGCACGGCTCCATAGAGGGTCTTGGTCCGGGGATCGAAGTAGCTGCGCGACACCGAGCCCAGCGCCTGACCGGCGAGCGGTCGGCACTCGGTCGTGGGATAGACCCCTATGGAGTCCAGGTTGGCTTCCTGCCAACGGCGCTCCCACGCGATCCAGCGCGACCACTCTTCATTGAGGCCGGTGCCGTAGACCGCCTTGAACTGCGAGGCGAAGTAGCGCTTGCTGCGGTCGGTCCGCGTGACCCACTCGAGCAGCCGCTCGGGGCCATGCTCCAGGGCGAGGTAGCTCATGAATCTCGTGCCATAGAGATAGGAATTGGCGCCGACCTGAAAGTCCTTGGCGGTGCCCTCGGACTCAAGTCCCACGGCATTGTAAATCGGAGCTCCGTCGCGGACCATGGTCCGGAAGACCATCTCGTCGTAGGCCCCCAGGGCGCGGCCCAGGCCGCCGGCCATCCAGGTTTCCATGAACACCGCTATCCCCTCATGGTACCAGCGGGGCGAGTACCACCGCGGCGTCGCGAAGTAGCTCCAGACCATTGAGATCGGGTCCTCGGCCACGACCGCCACCTTTCCACCGAAGAGACTCCGGCAATCGCGATCGGTCCGGGAAGCCTTGTCGCCGGCCACAACGTGAACCAGCTCGTGGTTCATCACCCAGTTGATGCGCTCGTTGGCGGGGCGCGTCTCGTAGACGTAGCTGAAGGGGGCTATGTTGACCGATATCCCGTTGCGCGGAACCGCCGTGGCGCCGCCGCTGCCGTAGTCGGAGAAGTCCTGCAGGAAGACCGTGATCTTCTCGTCGGGCTGGTAGCCGAAGAGCTCGGAGTGGAACGAGAGAGCATTCTCGAAGCAGCGCGCCGTGTGAGGGACCAGGTACTCCTGGAGCTTGCCGAGATATACCAGCCGGAGCCTGTCGGTCTCGTACTTGTACAGCTCAGCTCCCGACGGCGCCGGGACCGTCAGGGTCGAGGCCGCGACCGCAATCAGGAGGCAACCCAGGAGGCCTTTTCCGGCTCGCGCAGCGGGCCTCGCGCCGTGTCTCGCTCTAAGGGGACGCATGTCTGCTCCTCAAGGATAGCAGGCTTCGTGGCTTTGTCCACACCGAGTTTCGCGCCGAATCACGAGGGGGCGCCACGCTCACCGCGCGACGCCCCCACCCCTGCCCTGAGAAGGGCCGGATTCATCTATCGGGCCATCTTGGCCATGTCTTCGTAGAACTGCTGCCGCATCTTGGGCTGCGACATCGTCTCCATGAAGCCTTTGTCCGCCATCAGCAGCGGCATCTTCTGCTCGGAGAGCATGACCGCCCTGAGCGTGGGATGATCCAGCACTGCCTGGAACGCAGTATTCTGCGATGCCAGGACCTGGCGGAACTTGAAGTTGGTCAGCATCTGGGCCATCTGCACCTGGCGGTCAGCCAGCGCCGCGCGATACCTGGGCGAGTCCATGGCCGCGACGAACTTGGGATTGTCCGCCATCTGCTGGACCAGCTTGGGCGCGTCCGCAATTGCGGCCACCAGCGCGGTATTCGAGAACATCTTCAGGAACTTCCACGGACGATCCTGAAGGATCGCGTTGATCTTGGGCGCGTCCAAGAACGCAAGCACGGCCTGGTCGCTGACCACCTGGGCGAAGCTGCGGACTTGATCCGCGTTCATCTGCTTGAGGGAAGCCGACGACATCATCGCCATGAAGTCCGAGCTGCCCAAGAGATTCACGAGCTGCGGGGCCTTCTTCTCGGAGGCCAGCGTCGCGTACTTGGTCTGGTCCATCAGCTGGGCGAATCTGGCCTCGTCCTTCAGCTCGGAGAAGCTCTTGGCCATTGATGCCCGCTCCCGGAACCGCTGCTCCGACATCAGCTGAACCAGCTCCGGCTCCGACAGGAAGGCCGCCATCGCCGGATCGTTCGCCAGCTGCCGGTAGGAATCGCTCAAGATCATCCTGAGGACCGCCTTGTCGGCGAGCAGATCAAGTGCCTGCTTGGGCATGTCCCTGAACCTGCCCACCGCAGTGGCGTTGGACGCAAAGGCCAGAAACGCCTGATCCTGAAGGCCCTCGGCCATCAGCTTGGGCATCGAGCCCATCAGCTCGGCGAAGCTCTCCTCGGACATCAGCTGGGCGAGCTTGGCCCCGTCCGCCTGCATGTTCTGCGCGAACGTGGCGTCGCTCATCAGGTCGGTCAGCTTGGCCTCACCCATCATCTCCATGAACGCCCGGTCCGACATCAGCTGCACGAACGCGGGCTCGTTCAGCAGCGCCAGGAACGCCGCGTCGTTCATCAGAGTCTGAAACTCCGGGCTTCTCACCAGGTCCTGGACCTTGTCGTTCTGCAGCAGCTGCTGGAACTCCGGGTTCTCCAAAACCACGTCGGCATCGCCGATCTGGCCGGCGCGGTACTTCGACGCCTTCTCCGCGCCACCTATGGTGCCGCGAAGGTCACTCTCCGACGGAGGCTGATAGAGGAAAGCAACAACCAACACTATGGCGACTACCGCGATGCCGCCGCCTATGAGCCAGCCCGTCCGCCGCCCAATCGGTTTCTTGCCGGGTACTTCCGCCATGACAACCCCTCCTTCCGTCCTCTCGGACTTTGCCACACCCTTTTCTCTCACCATCCTCGCTCGCGCCATCTCGTGCCGCTTGGCCTCAACCAGATTGAGGATCCGCTTTCTGAGGTTGGCCGGCGGCTCGACCTCGGCCTCGCCCTTCATCATGCCGGCCATCCGGCCCAAGTCCTCAAGTAGAGCCCGCGCCCCCGGGTCCTTCTCGACGTAGGCTTCAAGATCCCGTTTCTCCTTGTCGCTGACGGCGTCGAAGACCGCCCTGTGAATCAGATCGACGTACTTGTCAGGAATCATGTCTGAGCACACCCCGCTCGGCCAGGATGTCCTTCAGGAGATGCCTGGCCGTAAAGAGCCTGGACTTCACCTTCTTCTCGGGCAGGCCGAGCGCATCGGCCATCTCCCTGTAAGAGCGGCCGCCGTAATGGCGCATGACGATCAGGATCCTGTATTCCGGTTCCAGCGCCATCATGGCGTCTCGAATCTTGCGGCGCAGCTCCGCTTCCACACAGTTGTCTTCGGGCCCCCTGTCCGGGGAAGCCATCGTCGGACTCAGCGCGGTGGTCCGCTGGTTCCGCTTGAGATAGTTCAAAGACTCGTTCACTGCCATCCGGTAGAGCCAGCTGAAGAACCTGTACTTGGGGTCGTAACCCTCCAGGTTCTCGTAGGCCTTGATGAACACCGTCTGCGCGACATCTTCGGAGGCGTCGTAGTCACCGGTCATCCGATAGGCCACGTTGAAGATCACCTTCTCGTACCGATCGACCAACATCGCGAACGCCTCCTGGTCGCCTCCAAGACACCGCTCAACACACTGCCTGTCCACTTGCTGCCTGTCCGCCGACTGCTTCTCGCTGTCTTCATTCATACGTACAATCGTCCCAGCGCAAAGTTGGTGAAAATCGTCGAAGATCCCGCAGGCCGATGTCGCAGCAAAGAGTCGCAGTTGTCCCAGGCCCGCCGCGGCCGAGCAGGGTAACGGCCCAACCCCTACTCGATGTCGAAAATCATATCGAAACGCGCGTACTCGAAAACCTGCCGGATATGCGCGTTGAGATTCCTCAGTCTGAGACACTGGCCGCTCTGGCTCAGGCGCTTCTGGGTTGCCAGGAGAACGCTCAAGCCGGCGCTGGAGATGTAGTCAAGATCCTTGAAGTTGACGACGCAGGTGGAGGTGACGGAGTCGAAGGCGGCCCTGGCCTTCTCAACCTGTGAGGCGTCGAAACGCCCGGAGAGCAGGACTTCGCCGGTATCGGTCAATCTCGCATCAAACATCGTGGCCCCCGAGGCGCTTCGTAAGAGTGATGGTGCTCTGACCATCCTGGTAGGCGTACTCCACGCGGTCCATCAGTTTCTTGGCGAGGTGGATTCCTAGCCCACCGGGGCGCCGGGCCTCCAGGGACAGGCTACCGTCGTAGGCGGGGACCTTGGTCAGGTCAAACCGCTCGACGCCGGAATCGGTCATGGTGACGACAATCCTCCCGCCGACCTTGGAAAGCTCAACCCGGATCGCATTCGGGTTACCAGGATTGTACCTTACCATATTCACGAACAGCTCTTCAACCGCCAACCGCACGGCGAAGGCCGCCCCGTCGTCGATCTGGTGAGCCGTCACGAAGTCGGAGATAAGGTCAAAGACGCTGTCGAGAGCGGCGACCTCTCTGGGGAATGATCTCTGCACGGCCGGATTCTACCACAGGGCGGTCGATCTTGATAGGCTGGATTCCATGAGGGCCCGGTCGGCTCGCGGGCAGGGCGCCATCGTCGGGGCGGCTCGGTCGGGGGCTGCGCTCCGGCTTAGAACTACATGCGCCTCCGCATCAGCCCCTCTCCCTCGCCTCTTAAGCAAGGCGGCGGATGAAGGGCGCACGCCAGAGCAGAAAGAGGCCCCAGGCCAGGGCGATGCTGGCCCCAAAGGCCGCGCCGACGGGAATGCTCACGCGCTGCGCGACGGCGCCAGCCATCAAGGCCCCGAGCGGGAAGAAGCCATGGAAGACCAGCATGTATACCGACATTACACGCCCACGCAGCCCGTCCGGGACCGAAGTCTGGATGATGGTGTTGGCCGTGGCGTTCTGAACCATGAAGCCGAAGCCCACTCCGACCAGGATCAGCATCGAGACCGGGAAGACCCGGGAGGCCGCAAAGCACAGCACCATGGCGGGGAAGAAGATATTGCCGAAGGTCAGCAGTGCGCCCTTGCGCCTGAAGCCCGTGGCCGAGGCGACCAGGAGCGCCCCGGCAAGAGCCCCGGCCCCAATGCACGCGCCCAGCGCCCCCAGCCCCCTCGGCCCGCGGCCCAGGACGTCACGCGCGAAAGCGGGCATCAGGGCAGCATAGCCGAAGGCAAAGAGGTTGGATGCGGCCACCAGGGAGATCACCACGCGGACCGTCTTGTTGTGCCACACGTAGTGGAGGCCTTCGCGCAGTTGGGCGACGGGGGACTCGCCGCGCTCGGCGCCGATAAAGGGCTTGAGACGCATCATCCTCAGGCCCACGATAACCGCGATAAACGAAATGCCGTTCAGGAGGAAGCACCAGCCCGCGCCGACAAGGGCCAGGGCGATCCCTGCAAGCGAGGGCCCGATTATGCGCGCTGTCTGGAAGACCACCGAGTTCAGGGCGATCGCGTTCTGAAGGTCGCGGCGGTCCTCGACCATCTCCACCACGAAGGCTTGCCGCGCGGGAGCATCAAAGGCATTGCCGATTCCGAGAAGGAAGGAGAAGACCACGATATGCCACGGTTGCACCAACCCCGTGAAGACGTCCGCGGCCAGGGCCAGCGCCAGGATCATCATCCAGGTCTGGGTGACGACGAGCAGCGCTCGCTTGGGAAACCTGTCCACGACCACCCCGGCGCCGAGCGTCAGCGTAAGGGTCGGAATCGAAGAGGCGAAACTGACGATGCCCAAGTAGAGCGGCGAGCCGGTCAGCGCGTAGACCAGCCACGGCTGCGCGATATTCTGCATCCACGTGCCGGTGAGCGAGACCAGTTGGCCCGCGAAGAAGAGCCGGTAGTTGCGGTGCCTCAGGGCTGCGAAGGTCTTGGGCAGGGGGATGCCGCGCCGGGGAGTTGGCGGCGGAGGGCCGCCCTCATCAAGCGGGAGTCCGGCCTCACGTCCCCGCCCGCCGGCCCCATCGGCAAGATCGCCCATAGGCTTCTATTCTAATCGCGGCCCCCGCTGCGGTCAATCCGCGGGCAATCCACGCGGTCACCGTACGGCAGCGCGGCCTGTCTACGGACGCGCTGGAGTCCACCTGACAGCCACCCCGAAAAAACCTCTTGACAAAATGATATTGATACGATATCATTATACTATCATCAGACTCGCCGAAAGGCGAAAAGGAGGAGGCACGGCAGATGCAGACCATGACCGAACGCAAGGCCTTCAGGATCAACGGCTTCGTGGCGTTGGTGATCCTGATAGCCCTGATAGCGCTGGACGTCTATCTGATCTACTCCATGGCCTCGAGCGCCAACGCGGCGGCCCGCTACCACCGGGTCGACCCGACGATGCCGCTGCGGTTCCTGAGGATCTTCGTACCGATGGCCTTCGTAACGGCAGTGTGGGCAGCGGGGCTCTTCGTGGTCCAGCCCAACGAGGCCCGCGTCCTCGTTCTCTTCGGCAAGTACATCGGCTCGGTGCGAGATTCGGGCTTCCGGTGGGGCAACCCATTCGCCGTGAAGAAGCGCGTGTCCTTGAGGATCAGGAACTTCAACAGCGAGCGAATCAAGGTCAACGACTCCCACGGCAACCCTATCGAGATCGCAGCGGTGGTGGTGTGGCGCGTGGTGGATTCGGCGCGGGCTCTGTTCGACGTCGAGAACTACGAGCAGTTTGTCTCAATCCAGAGCGAGACCGCCATTCGAGCGCTGGCCTCGGAGTACCCCTACGACGCCCAGGACGAGCAGCGCACCTCGCTCCGGGGCAACCCGCAGGAGGTCGCCGAGAACCTGAAGAGCCAGCTCGAAGCGAGGCTCGAGGTCGCGGGCGTAGAGGTGATCGAGTCCCGCATAAGCCACCTGGCCTATGCGGCCGAGATCGCGCAGCTGATGTTGCGCCGGCAGCAAGCCCAGGCGATCATCGCCGCGCGCCAGAAGATCGTGGAGGGCGCGGTTGGGATGGTGGAGATGGCCCTGAGGATGCTCAGCGATCAGAAGATCGTGGAGCTTGATCAGGACAAGAAGGCCACCATGGTCAACAACCTGCTGGTGGCTCTGGTCTCAGAGAGCGAGGCTCAGCCGGTGATCAACACCGGAACGCTCTACCAATAGCCAGTTGTCGATATCGAAGGGTCCGGGGCCCCGCCCCGTGCTGGGGATTCACGCGGGCGGGCGCCCCGGGTCCGAAGCTGCCACACGCGCAAACGCGGTAAGAAGCGGTAAGAACATGAAGCGCCGGCCATGAGCGAGAAGAAGAAGTTCCTGCTACGCCTCGACGAAGACCTCTTCGGCGCCCTCCAGAAGTGGGCCTCGGACGACCTCAGAAGCATCAACGCCCAGATGGAGTTCCTCTTGACCGAGGTGGCTCGCAAGGCCGGAAGGCTTAAGAAGACGCGCCCGCGCCAGGACGACGCCCCGGAGCAAGAGCACCCGTTGTGATATCGCCTTTGATTTGACAGGCACATCCCGCGCCTCTATCATGTGGGCCCGTGCGCACAAGACACATCGTCATAGCGGTGGCGGTCCCGGCGGTTCTCAACCTGGCCCTCTATGTCTTGACTCTGGCGCCGACGGTCACCTTCGAGGATTCGGGCGAGCTCGGCGTCGCAGCATACAGCCTGGGCATCGCCCATTCGCCCGGCTACCCCGTCTTCTGCATGATAGGCAGGCTCTTCACCCTGATCCCGCTTGGCGCCGTCGCCTGGCGGCTCAATCTGATGTCAGCCTGCTTCGCGGCCGCCGCGAGCGGCATCTTCTCCTGGGCGACCTTGATCTTCCTGGATCGCGTCACCCGGCTTCGGCCTGGGGTCGAGCGGGGAGATCCCCTGATCGCAGTGCTGGCGGCATCCGTGGCTTCGGGCATAATGCTCGGCACCGCGCTCGAAGTCTGGGAGCAGGCAATCATCACCGAAGTCTACGCAATGACCCTGTGCGTTGCCGCGATCGATCTGTTGTTGCTCTTCTACTGGGAGACGGCGGCCGCCGCCGACAGGGGGCGCTTCTTCCGCGGCCTGTGCTTCACGCTCGCGCTGGGCCTGCTGGTCCACCCGATCTCGATCGTCCTGGTTCCCGTGGCGCTCATCTACATGCTGCTCACCGACAGGCGCTACCTCACGAAGGCAAGGCCGCTGTTCGAGGGCGGGATTTGTTTCGCCCTCGGCCTGCTGCCGATCGTCTATCTTCCGCTGGCCTCCCGGCGGAATCCCGCCGCCGACTGGGGAGACCCCGAGACCTTCCGGAACCTCTACCGGCTTATCACCGGGGGGCTCAACGTTCACCAGACCTACGCTCTCTCAAAGACGGCGGGCCAGGCCCGCTACTATCTCTCGCTGGTCAGCCAGCAGTGGTTTCCCTTGCTCTTAGTACCGGTGATCCTGGGCTTCGTCATGCTCTTCAGGTACTCGCGCAAGCACTTTTGGATAGTCGCCACCTTCCTGGTGCTCAGCGCGCCACTGGTCACTGTCGCCACAAACATCAACGTGACCACGGAGGCCCCCGAAACCGTCGATGCCAATCGCTGGATGGTCAGCGTGGTCTACGTCTTCTCTTACGTCGCCCTGTGTCTCGCTGCGGGTGTGGGTTTCTTTTGCGCCGCAACAGCATTGGCGAGGGTGATCAGAAGCATGCGCGCGGCCGCGATCGCAGTCGCTCTGATGCCTGCGGTCTTCATACCTCTCACGTACACCCGCGTGGACATGAGCAACTATGTCTTCGCTGAGGACTACGCCCGCGACGTGTTCTCCGTCACCGAAGAGAATGCGCTTATAATCACCGGGTTCGATCCTGAGTCGTTTCCGCTAAGCTACTACCAGGCGGTGGAGCACCGGAGGCCCGACCTCATCATTGTCAGCAGACTCCAGCAGCGATCGTGGTACGTCCATGTGCTCCGCGACCGCTA
Source organism: bacterium (assembly GCA_049288275.1). Classification (GTDB taxonomy): domain Bacteria; phylum Arandabacterota; class Arandabacteria; order Arandabacterales; family Arandabacteraceae; genus JBAQHK01. The sequence goes on from JBAQHK010000120.1 coordinate 16,767, forward strand.
TCCGGCCCTGATGGCGGCGTCTGCAAGTGAAGCTCAGGAGTTCTTGAGTGCCGTAGCGCCGCTTGAGGCCAAGATGCCATGCGACACCGCTTACATTCAGAGGGCCCACACTGCGTTGCTCAACTCCCTTGTAGCCAGGACCCTGGAGGCCGGCTGCCAGGCTTATCTGACTCCATTCCCCGCTGACCAGATCGCCACGAACTACCGGAAGGAGTCATTAGGTGTGGTCCTGCGCGTCACCAAGCCGGGAGAGCCCATGACGGCGCTCGACTTGCGGCAGCTCCGGTTGGCCAAGGAAGAGACTCTGTCCCGAACCACTGACTTCCCGGCCCGCTACATGCGAAACTACTACGCCTCCCTGCTAAACACGCGGGCATATCAGCTGGTGGCGGCGGGCAGGGCGGGCGAGGCCGAACCGTTCTACCAGCTGGCTACCAAGTTGCGCGTTAGGTAGCCCGGCTCAAGAGGGCGCACCTGCATCAAGATGGAGGTGATGGAAGAACCGGTGGATGACCGGCCCCATGCCTCCGAGGATCATGGCGGCGTTCTGATAGAGGTCAGGCCCCGCCCGTAAGGGCGGCGAGGCGCGCTCGGGCGTCTTCGACCTCCGGAATGCCGCGGTCGGCGTCCTTCCAGATCTCCAGGAACTCGCGGTACTGCTCGACGGCCTTTC
>JBAQHK010000121.1:0-3627 GCA_049288275.1 bacterium
AGCATGGCCTGATCGTAGAGCATCTTCTCGAAGTGGGGCACGCGCCAAGCCTCGTCGGTGGAGTACCTGTGGAAGCCCAGGCCCAGATGGTCGAAGATGCCGCCTGCGCGCATGGCCCGGAGCGTCCGCTCGACCATGGCCAGCGCTTCGGCGCGGCCCGTCCGTTTCCAGTACCGGAGAAGGAAGACCAGATTGTGCGGACTCGGGAACTTGGGGGCGCCCCGGAAGCCGCCATGCTCCTGATCGAAGGCCTCGGCAAGCCCGGCATAGCCCGCCTCGAGGATGCTCTCGTAGGTGACGCCGGTCTGCCCTGCGTCGGCGTCCGGTGCGGCAGGCAGGTCTTGCTCGGCGCCCGCCCGCGCCAGAACCGCCGCGACTTCCTCCGCCACGCCGACAGCCTTGGCGCGCCGACCGGCCCAGAGGGCCTTGATGCGGGGGATAAGCTCCAAAAGGCCCAGTCCCCCCGGACGGCTTTCCTTGGGGATGTAGGTGCCGGCAAAGAATGGCTTGCCGTCGGGAGTCATTATTATGGTGAGCGGCCAGCCCGCGCTGCCCGTCATCACCTGGCAGACCGAGATGTAGACGTGGTCGATGTCCGGCCTCTCCTCACGATCCACCTTGACCGGCACGAAGGCGTCGTTGAGGAGCCGGGCGACTTCGGAATCCTCGAAGGATTCGTGCGCCATGACGTGGCACCAGTGGCAGGTGGAGTAGCCGATGGAGAGGAAGACCGGCTTGTCCTCCCAGCGCGCTCGCTCGAAGGCCTCGCCGCCCCACGGATACCAGTCCACGGGGTTTGCGGCATGCTGACGCAGATAGGGGCTGGTCTCCCGCGCGAGTCGGTTCAATCCTGACCCCAGAAGAAGACAAGCATGTCGTCGAGGTGAGCTCGCCAGGAGCCCCAGCTGTGGCCTTCGTTCAGCTCCTGGTAGCGCACCCTGTGACCGCTTCGGATGAGGACGTCCCGCATCTTCCGGTTGGAGTCCAGGAGGCTCTCGAAGGTGCCGCAGTCAAGGTAGAAGTCAACCGGATACGCCGGGCGGCCCTCGGCCCGCTCGATGAGCCACCCGTTGTCTACGGCGAAGGCCCCGGATTGCGACCCGCACTTGCCGAAGATGTCGGGATGATTGAGCGCGATGGCGGCCGATGCCAGGCCCCCGAGCGAGGCGCCCATGATCGCCGTCTTCGCCGGATCGTTGGCGGCAGGATAGCCCCTTCTGATCTTGGGAATGATCTCCTCCACTATCATGCGTTCGTAGTCAGGGCTCAGCCGGTACTCGGTGTTTCGATCGACGGGATCTATGAAGACCGCGACCACCGGCGGAATCGCGCCCCGCGCGATCAGCCTGTCGAGCACCAGCGTCATGGCTCCCAGGCTTGCGTACTCGCCTCCGTCCTGGACCAGGATCACCCGGTATTTGTCGAACTTGCGCTTGTCCTCGCTGAGGACCTTGGCGTCAGTGCCGGCGGGCGTCGTGGGGTCAATAACGTTGCGCATCACCGCCGGGACGTAGGTCCGTATGATGCGGGACGACCCGAAGAACTTGCTGGTGAAGGCCTCTTGGTCAACGTGGCCTCGGGGGACCGAGTCGGCGCGCGCCTCGGCCGTCCTGTGCCCCCCGTCGCCCGGCGGCGCGAGCGTGCTCGAGCCGGGCAGCGCCTCGAGCTCCCAGGGCTCCACGTAGGCCGGCATGCTGAACGCCGAGTTGTCGCCGAAGCCGCCGCGCACGGTCTTGGAGTTCAGGGGATCGAGCATCCAGGCGCCGTCGACGTAGAACTTGTAGTCGATACGGGCATCCACGGGGAGCTTGAGCGTGAGATGATGGAGATCGGTCCCGTGGAGCCGCTCCAGCCGGTGGGCCTGGGTGTCCCATCCGTTAAGATCGGAGGGCACATAAACGCCACCCGTGACCTCACCGCGGTAGACGAAGGTCACCAGGCTGTCCTCGACAATGGGAAAGCCGCCGGCGTTCTCGGCTATGAAGTCATCGATCAGCTTCGACCGCTCACCGGGAGAGGCCTTGGCTGCGGCCTCGGCCAGGGCCAGGATCGTCTCGCTTGCCGCCACGGTCACCACCGGGACCTCCTTGTCGGCCCGGCCGACGTCGCCTTCCCCTGTTGCGCTCGCCACGGGAAAGAGATAGACCGGATTGCTGAAGACCAGGGGCGTGCCGTCCGCACCATAAACCTCGACTCGGACGAAACAGCTATCGGCGACGGTTATCTTGAAGCCAGCCGCATCGGCGGCATCGAGGGTCCGCTCAACCTTCGCTACATCCCTCCCCTGTCCGAGCGCGACCTGGACCAGCTTGACCGCGCAGCCCGCGAGCGGCTGATCGGTGGCGATCCAGCCCGTGGCGGACGCACCCCCCACCCGCAACGTGTCGCCCATCAGCGCATCCCCGAGTTCGCTCCGGACGCCGAAGGCCAGGCCGCCCTTCCACACGAATGGATCGCCGAAGGCCACCCTGCCGGCTTTGAGCCCGCTTATGAGATCACCTGCCGCGGTCGAGCGTGCCCACACCCAGGAGCCAAAGCAGTTGGGCCTCATGTCGGGCCCCCACGCGCCGCCGTGGCTGTCGGATGTCCCGTTGCCTACAAGCCTGATGCCGTTTGCCAGCGCCAGATCCCAGAGCCGCAAGTGATCGGCCAGTGAGCCCGTGCCTCGAAACAGGTACCCTACCTCCAGTATGTCCGCGCCGAGGCCTCGTTTGGCAAGTAGCGGTTCGGCCACTTCCCAGAAACCGTCCTCGCTGACCGCCGGGCCCCGGGCCGCGAGCAGCCGGGGCGAGACCGTTGTGGGCGCGTCCTCGTCGCTCTCATCGTAATCTGTCGCGTCGGCGGCAGCGCTCGACCTCTCGCCCAGGCCCACGGCGTCGCGCACGCCTCTCGTCCGGGGGTTGCGATTGGCGCCGAAGGGATGATTGAAGGAGACCAGGCCGCCCGCGGCGTGCACCGCATCCACCCAGGCTTCCCTCGAGAGCGTGTCGGCCGCCGCAAGGACACCGCAGACCTTGGCAGCATCGGCCAAGTATGCATTCATGTGGGGAAGCTGCGGCGTGTGGACGCCTCCGAGCTCGAGGCCCACATGCTGCGTCGGGCCGCCGCCGCCCGCGGCGCACAAGACGCTGTCCTGGGCGCCGGCCCAGCCGCCGTAGCCGCTGCCGTACAGCTCCGCCAGACCCTGCACCGTCGCCAGCTGGTGGCGTCCTTCGGGCCGCTCACTCCACAAGGCCAGGCTGTCCAGAGCCAGCCGGACCGCCCTTCCGTTGCGGGCCCCGATCTCGATTGAGAAGCCGCTCAGGGTGTTGTCGGCACCTCCCGGCAGCAACGAGACCGCGGCCTCGAGATCGAGAACCACGCGCGCGTTGCGCTCGCCAGCCCGAACCCGCGGCACTTCAAACTGCCAGGTCACGCTGGTGTCGCCCTCGGTCGCGGGTGCGGTTTCGAAACCCCCGACCGCACCCGACACGCCCTCGAAGATCACGTGGTGCTGACCCCGAGGGTGCCACGAGAAATCGAAGGACACCCGCAGGTAGGCATCCCCGTCCTTGCCATCCGTCACGGCGCTCTCGAGCCCTTCGCCGTCCAGCCACAGCCCGAGCTTCAGTCCGCTTGTCACGGGCC
>JBAQHK010000122.1:0-11189 GCA_049288275.1 bacterium
TGGATCATGGTGGTGGGGCGCGTGGTCAGCATGGTCGACGCCGCGGTCCTGACCAAGATAAGGAACAGGGAACTGGCGGCCGTGGGCACCAATCCGCGCTTGAGCGTAAGGGTAAAGGTCTTCGGAAGGCCGAGCGTCAAGGTCGGCCTCAAGATGAGGTTCTGACCGATGCGACGGTTGGCTGGAGTGCTTGCAGTGGGCCTGATTTGCGCGGCGGTGGCCACGCCTGGCGAGGCTCCCGCGGCGGAGCGCCCCAAGTCGCTCAAGAAGGCCCTGCTCTTGTCGCTCGCGCTCCCGGGCGCCGGCCAGCAGTACATGGGCAACACCGGCCGCGCGCGGACGATGTTTGCCGCCGAGGCCGGAGTGTGGGCCGCATTTGCCACATACCGGGTGCAGGGGCGCATGAGAGAGACCAGATACAAGGAGACCGCCAGGCTGTTCGCGGGAGTCGAGCGCGAGATGAGTGACGACTACTACACCTTGCTCGCCTACTACCTCTCCAGCGACGAGTTCAACGTGGACGTGGCCAGGGAGGCGCGCGCTCTGTATCCCTATGACCGGGAGCGGCAGATGGAGCACATCAGCGAGCGGGGCTACACGGGCGAGGATGGGTGGGAGTGGGACAGCGTGGAGCGGATGAACCAGTTCTCTCGCGAGCGAACGGCCAGCCGGGAAAGCTACCGGCGAGCCACGTTGACCACCGGCTTCGCCGTCTTGAACAGGATGATAAGCATGATAGACGTCTACTTGTCCTTCAAGTTGAACCGCGAGGGCTCGGGCTTGTCGGGTCTTGGTCTCGGGATGGAGGCGACTCCTGAGGGAGGGGCGCGGGTCTTCCTCAGGGCATCCCTCTAGAGGTCCGTTTCGGATCGGCCGCTCTCAGGCGGTGTCACCTATGCGACTGGCATCGATGTTGGCCTTGCTGGCAGTGTTGTGCGCCTCGGCGGGGCGGGATCGCGCCGCTGCCGCAGAGCCGGCTGCCCTGACGGCGCGCCATCTGGCGTCGGTCGCCTGCGTGGACCGGGACACCAACTTGAGGTTCTCTCCTCTGGGACTGGCCTTCGGCCTCGAAGGCGACCTTTACCTTGTGGACGCCGACAACTCCAGCATTTACAGGATAGATGACTCCACGCTGGCCGGAGCGAATCCCGACCCCGCCCCGGTCTTGTTCGCCCGGTCGCCCGAGGAACTCGGCCGCGCGGAGCTGGTGGACATTGTTGCGGACGCAGGCTGGTTCTACGTTTCGGAGAGAGCCGGCGGACTGGTGGCGATCCTTGACTCCAGAGGCGATCTGGTGCGGGCCGACACCGTCGGGCAGGGCATAGGCGGCATCGGCCTGGACGGCGCCGGAGCGGTCTACGGGGCGATGACGCTGGCGGGTTCGGTGGTGATTGCCGACCTGTGGGACGGGGGATCGCCGATCCAGTGCGTTCCGTCGGTCCGGGGCGGTCAGGCCTATCCTCTGGACTGCTATTGCCACAGGTCGGGCCGGGTGTTCGTGACCGACGACTTCTCGCGGCGGGTGCTGATCTTGGACGCCCTGGGCAAGAACCTGGGCGTACTCGAAGGCTTCAAGTTCGAGAGGCCCTTCGGGGTGTGCGGCTACGGTCGGGATCTTGTGCTGGTGTCGGACTCCCAACTCGCGTCGGTCGCGGTATTCGACTCCTCCGGCAAGTGGATTGCCGAGTTCGGGCGCGGCCATCTCAAGACGCCCGTCTTCATAGCGGCGAGGGACGACGGCACGGTCTGCGTGTCCGACGCCGCCAAGATGACCGTGGAGGTGTTTCGTATTGAACGGTTCGGCGACAACCAATAGGGCGGTGCGACTGCTGGCGGCAGTGGTGGTTTCGCTGGCAGCTGTCCCCTGGACAGCGCTCGCCGACCAGGTGCGCGTATCCTGCCGGCACCAGGAGATCTTCTCGCCGGAAGGCAACGGCCCGGCGACGTTGTACCTTGCTCACCGTCCGATGGTCCGATCCAGCGAGACCGTCCTGGCCGGCGGCGAGCCGCTGGCTCGGGATTCCGACTACACCGTGGACTATGCCCAGGGCATTGTCTACCTCGCGCCCGCGGCCGGCGGCGGGGCCGACCGGCAGATCAGCGTGACCTATTCGGTGCTGCCCTTCGGCCTCAAGACCAGCTATCGCCTGCGGGAGGTGACCGACGGTCAGCCGGCGGCCTCGCCGGCCGCCCCCCCGGTTTCAAACCCACCGGTGAGGCTGCCGAGCGCGAGCTCGGGTCTCAGGGCCTCGGGCTCCAAGACAGTGTCCGTCGAGGCGGGCAGCCTGGGGAATTTCAAGGTCAGCCAGGCGCTGAACCTCTCGCTGGCCGGCAAGATCGGCGAGGGCGTGGAGGTCAGGGGCGTGCTGTCGGACAAGGACATGTCCTTTTCCGACCGAACGGCCACGGCCACCTTGAGGGACATGGATCGTGTCTTTCTCGAGGTGAGGTCCCCCAGCGCCTACGCCCGGGTTGGCGACCTGCAGATAGAAGAGGCGCCGGGTGAGCTCCTGAGCTTCACGCGCGACCTCACCGGCTTCCTGGGCAATGCGTCCCACGGCTCGGACCGCGTGGTGGTTTCCGGCGCCGAGTCCAGGACCAGCCACCAAACCGTGGAGACCGCGGCGAGAGAGGGCATCTCCGGCCCGTACAGCCTTACCGATCGAGCGGGGGAAATCCCCAGCATAGTGGTGAACAGCGACCGGGTCTGGCTGGACGGCGAGGCCATGAAGCGCGGCAAAAACGAGGACTACACCATAGACTACCAACGCGCGGAGATCTACTTCAATCCGCGGCGAACCATGCTCGAGGGCGCACGAATCGTTGTGGATTTCCAAAGCGAGCGTCCCGACGGCAGGCGTCAATTCTACTATGCAAGGTCCAGCGTGGGGCTCGGGAGCAGGGTCGGCCTGACCGCGAGCTTCCTCAATGAGGGTGTGGCCCCGGCGGGCCTGGAATCCGCGGCCGGCCTGGGCGAAGGGCAGACCGAGTCGGATGTTCGGTGGACCGACGGCGCGACCTTCGTCGGCCTGGGCGGCGGCGACTACGTACGGATCAGCGTGGATTCCCTGGCGTACTACGAATACGCGGGGGAGGGCGCCGGTGAGTACGACGTCGCCTTCACCTGGGTGGGCGAGGGTCGGGGCACCTACTCCTACCTCTTCTCCGACAGGTGGAACCGTGAGGTGCACGTCTTCACCGGGCAGGGTGGTTACGTCGACAAGGTGCAGAGCCAGTCCCGGCTGAAGGCGCAGGTGCTTCACCTCGGCGCCGAGGCCAAGACCGGCGGCTGGCTGGAGGTGGCCACCGAGTTCGCCCAATCCAGGGGCCACAAGGAAACCGGGGAGGGCCTTTACAGAATGGCGGAGGACCGCGCCTACGTCGCGCGCCTGTCCGGCAAAGGCGATCTCCCTCAGGTTGCGGGCCGCTCGATAGGCAGGCTGGACTACGGCGCCAAGCGCCGGTGGGTCGGTGACGGCTATCTTGCGGTTGCGCGGCTTCGCAGCCCGGGTGTTCTACAGGCCTGGGGCCAGGACCCCGGCGGCGGCTTCGAAGCCACAAACGAGTTGAGCCTGGGCTACAGCCTGGGTGAGAAGCTCAAGACCTCGTTCGAGTTCGGCACGATGGGAACCGCGCTCGGGGACTCCCGCAGACGCAAGACCGCGCTGGACCTTGGCAGCGCGCGGCTGGGGCTCTTCGCCTCCAGCGAGGTCGCGAGCCTCACTGGCGACTCGGCCGCCCGCGGGGTCGAACGGACCGCGATCGGGCTGCGTTTTCCGGTGAAGCTGGCCGACCTGGTGTTCGGCCGGAAGACCGACCTGCGGAATCGGCTGTCGGGTGACCTGGCCCAGATGGTGACCCAGTACTACGGCGAGGCCAGGGTCGCGGCCGGCGGCAATCGGGTGGCCTTGAGCCTCTCCCGGTCGGAGGAGCGTCGCGGCGGAACCGACGCGGACCTCCAGGCCTATTCATCTTCGACCGACGGCACCCTGGACTTCGAAACCGACCAGGCCAGACGGTTGGCACTGCGGGGCCAGGTGGCCCACCGCAGGGCAACCTACTCACCCGAGGCTGGGCCGGCGGCGACCACGCTGACCAGCGCCGACCTGGCGCTCACCGCCAGAGGTCTGTGGGTCTTGAGCACGCTGGCCCTGGACTACGGGCTGGCCAACACCCTGACGTCAACCTATACGCCCGAGCTGGTGAAGGTCGGGCCGGGTGGTGACTACGACAGCGCGGGACACTATGTCCCGGGTGACGGCACCTACGAACTCGCCCGGCGGGAGTCGGGCAAGCAGCCGGTCACCAGGATGAAGGCCGCCTTGACTGCGGACACCGGCATAAAGGGCAAGATCCTCCAGGACAAGGCGCTCTCGTCCAGGACTGCCCTCGAGATAGAGGGTGAGAGCTCCAGGGGCAACGTCGGCCGGCTTGCTCTGCCGGACCCGTCCTACGTCCTCGACGGGGCTGAAGTGGTCTACGGCAGGGCGGCCATCAACGAGGAAGTGGTGCTGAGCCGGGCCAGAGGCGTGACGCTCTCTCTTTCCGGAAGGGCCTCGAGCTCGCTCGACGCGCGGTGCCTGGATCGGGTGGAGCGCAACTCCGACGCCCAGGTCAGCGCTCGCGCCGCCAGTGCCAGCATCGGCAACACCAGCCTCAGTGTGGAAGGCCGCATGGCGTCCAGAACCAGGTCGGTCGAAAGCGACGGCAGCCGGATCACGCCCGGCTCGAGCGCCTGGGCTTTGGGCGCGAACTTGGAGCGCACGGTTACCGCCTGGTTTCGCGGTCGCCTGGGCGCCGAGCTCGCGAGCGACCGCTTGAGCCAGCCAAACTCGGCCTACAGACAGGGGACGGCGTCCGGGGGCTGCACGGCTTTCGTGGGCGCTCTGCGGTGCGACGCCGGGCTGGTGGTGAAGCGCCTGGTGGGCAGCGACAACGCCTCGGCTCGCGAGGTCAATCTGAGAAACTCGGTGGACTGGACTTCCAGGCTCAATCTGCGCCGCGGCAGGCACACATCGTTCTCGCTCGAGTACCTGGGACGCAAGACCCGGGCCGCTCGGGCCATACACAATCTAAGGGCTTCCCTGAGTGCGACCTTCTAGTATGGTAGTCCGCAAGTTGCTTCGCGCCGTGCGCCCGATGGTTGCCGCGTTGTGGCTCGTCGCGGCGGCCTCCGCGGCGGCGGGCGAGTGGCCCGGGGACCTGGTGGTGCTCGGCAACTCCGGGTTGACCCTGGATGAGATACGAAGCGCCGCCGACACCATCAGCTGCGGCGGCCTTGACTCGCTGTGCGCCGAGAAGATCTGCCGAGCGATCGCAGGGTTGTACTGGTCGCGAGGCTGGCTCGATGCCGAGGTTCGGTGCGAAAGGATGCCCGGAAGCGACACGGTGTCGGTGTGGATTGCCGAGGGAAGCCCGACCCCGGTGTCATCTGTAGAGATCCTGGGCGCCCGGGCCGACGAGCTCGCCCAGCTTGAGACGGCCTTCGCCGGCGCCGTGGGCAGGCCGCTGGTCGAGGCCGACCTGGAGTCCGGGATTGATCAGGTGCTGGGCTACTACGATGGCCGCGGATATCCGCTGGCGGGGCTCGTGCCCGAGATCACCCGGCGGGACGATGGAGGATTGGACGTGGTCCTGAGGGTCACCCCGGGGCCACGGGCGCGGCTGGGCACCGTCGACCTGAGCGGCTTGCGGATCACCAAGGCGCCGGTGGCGCGGCGCGAGACCGGGCTGGCCCCGGGGCAACCCTACGACGGCCCCAGGGTGGACCAGGCGAGGTGGAGGCTGGCGGCCCTGGGCGTCTTCGAGGAGGTCTCGGAACCGGTTCTAGCCTTCGACGCGCGCGACACCACGATATCGGTGCGCTTCGACGTCAAGGAAGCCAGAGCCAACATCGTGGAAGGCGCTCTGGCCTACTCGCCTTCGGCGCGTCTCACCAAGGTGGTGGGATCGCTGTCGGTGGAGATGCTCAATCTGGGGGGTACGCTGAGACGGGCCAGGGTGGTGTGGGTCCGCCGCGGAGACCACCGGCTGAGGTGGAATCTTTACTATCGCGAACCCCGCATCCTGGGCAGGCCCTTTGCGGCGGAGGCCGAGCTGGCGTCCGATGTTGTGGATTCCTCGTACGCCAGGCGGAAGCTCTCGGTGGGCGCAATCTACGTGGGGGAGCCCCGGCTTGAGGTCGCAAGCGGCGCTTTCTTGGGATCGACCAAGGACAGGAGCCTCGAGGGGGCGGAGGGCGACTTCACCGAGAAGGGCATATCGTTCAGGCTGCGCCACGAGGGGCGTGACCGCCCGGTCAATCCCGAGTCCGGCACCTTCTTCGAACTCACGCACGAGGTGGAGTCCCTGCACTACGCCGACAGCTCCTCGCTGGATCGCACTCTCGCCAGCGTCGGCGCGCGGGCCCAGTGGATTCTTGGGGCCGGCTGGCCGGCCAAGCTGGCGGTCGGTGGCCTCTTTGCGGGCGTCTTCTCGAGCTCGGGCGCGGCTCCCGTCTCTCACTTGGTACGCCTGGGCGGGGCGGACAACCTGCGCGGCTACCCGGAGGAGTGGTTCAGCGCGGAGCGGGCCGTCGCTCTGTCGCTCGAGGCGCGTCGCATCCTGGGCGCCCGCTCGCGGGTCTACGCTTTCCTGGACGCCGCGGCGCTCGAGGGCGGGGCCTATTCCCTGAGCAAACTGGGGGACCAGCCTTTCGGGTACGGCCTGGGCTTCATGGGAGAGGCCGGAACGGGCACCTTCAGAGTCGAGCTGGCCCTGGGAAGAGGCGACACCTGGCGGGAGGCCAAGATACACCTGGCGCTGGCCGAGCCGTTCTAGGGGCGCCGGCGCCGGCGGCGCGGTTGACTTGGAACTGCCGCCGAGATATATTCAACCTCGGAGGATGCCGGGATCCGTATTTCCCCGACCGAAGGAGCGATCTGTGACACAACTTGAGCTCGCCAGGCAGGGTACTCTCTCCGAGGAGATGCGGTCGGTAGCCGCTGCGGAGAGCGTCGATCCCGCTTTCATCCAGTCCGGGCTGGCCGACGGCACGATAGTGGTGCCCGTCAACCGGCTTCGTCGGGGCCGTTACACTCTGGGCATAGGCCAGGGCCTCAAGACCAAGGTAAACGCTAACCTGGGCAGTTCCTCCGATCAGGCAGCACTGGCGGATGAAATGGCCAAACTCACCGCTGCAATAGAAGCCGGGGCGGACACCGTGATGGACCTGAGCACCGGCGGCGACACCGCCGCCATCCGCCGCGCGGTCCTCGCGAGCTCGACGGTGCCGGTTGGAACGGTGCCCATATACGACGCTGCGATACGGGCGGTTCGAGCCGGCCGTGCTATGGTGGAGATGACCGAGGACGGGATCTTCGGGGCCATCGAGGACCACGCGGCCTCGGGTGTGGACTTCCTCACCGTGCACTGCGGAGTGACCGCAGCCACCATAGACAGGCTCAAGGAATGCGGGCGGCTGGCCGACGTGGTGAGCCGCGGCGGTTCTTTCATGCTGGAGTGGATGTACTACAACGGCAAGGAGAATCCGCTCTTCGCGAGGTACGATCGCCTGCTGGAGATAGCTCGCGAGTACGACTGCACCCTGAGCCTCGGCGACGGCCTGAGGCCCGGATCGCTGGCGGACGCCACCGACATCTTGCAGATGGGCGAACTGGTGGTGATCGGAGAGCTGGTGACACGGGCGCGTCGCGCGGGCGTGCAGGTGATGGTCGAGGGGCCGGGCCACGTGCCTCTGAATGAGATCCAGGCCAACGTGCTGGTTGAGAAGAAGATTTGCCGGGGAGCCCCGTTCTATGTCCTGGGGCCCCTGGTGACCGACGTCAGCGCCGGCTACGACCACATCGCGGGCGCCATCGGCGGGGCGATCGCTGCGGCCGCCGGGGCGGACTTCCTGTGCTACGTCACTCCGTCGGAGCACCTGCGGCTTCCCGACGTCGACGACGTGAGAGAGGGAGTGGTGGCCTCGAGAATCGCCGCCCACGCCGGCGACATAGCCAAGGGTGTCCGCGGCGCGGCCGATTGGGACCGCCGGATGTCCAGGGCGCGCAAGGCCCTGGACTGGGACGCGATGCTCGAACTGGCTCTGGCGCCGCGGCGTGCGAGACAGATCCGAGAGAGCTCCAGGCCCACCGACAGCGCGCTGTGCACCATGTGCGGCGAGTACTGCGCGATGAGGAAAGTCAGCGGGGTGGTCGGCGACAAGGGCGAGGGCCCGCGGACCGTCCGCAAGAAAGAGGCATAGCAGCTTGGGAAAGACGGCTCAGGCGCGAACGGTGAGATCCCCGAGGGGCACCCGGCTTGCCTGTAAGGGGTGGCAGCAGGAAGCCGCGATGCGCATGCTGATGAACAATCTCGACCCCGAGGTTGCGGAGAGGCCGGACCAGTTGATAGTCTACGGCGGCTCGGGCAAGGCCGCTCGCAACTGGGACTCGTTCGACGCCATCGTCGAGGCGCTCAAGGGGCTTGAGTCCGACGAGACCCTGCTCGTGCAGTCGGGCAAGCCGGTTGCGGTGTTCAAGACCACGCCCGATGCGCCCCGGGTTCTGATAGCCAATTCCATGCTTGTCCCCGCCTGGGCCACCTGGGAGCACTTCTGGGACCTCGAGGCCAAGGGCTTGATGATGTACGGCCAGATGACCGCGGGCAGCTGGATCTACATAGGCACCCAGGGTATCCTCCAGGGTACTTACGAGACCCTGGCTGAACTGGCCAGGCAGCACTTCGGCGGCACCCTCAAGGGCAAGCTGGTGCTCACTGCGGGCATGGGAGGCATGGGCGGAGCCCAGCCCCTGGCTGTCGCCATGAACGAGGGTGTCTGCCTTGACGTCGAGGTGGACCGGTCTCGCATCCAGCGGAGGATAGCGACCGGCTATTGCGACGTGCTCGCCGACAGCCTCGACCACGCTCTGGCCCTGGCGAGAGAGGCCTGCGAGCAAGGCGCCGCGCTGTCAATCGGGCTGGTGGCCAACGCGGCCGACATCCATCCGGAAATCTTGAGGCGCGGTGTCGTTCCCGACGTCGTGACCGATCAGACTTCGGCCCACGATCCGCTGGGCGGCTACGTGCCCAACGGGATCTCTCTGGAGGAGGCCCTGGCCCTGAGGACCGGAGACCCGCAGGAGTACCTGCGGCGCTCGACCGCCGCCATCGCGGCCCACGTCAGGGCTATGCTGGGCTTCAAGGCCAGGGGATCGGTGGTTTTTGACTACGGCAACAACATCCGGGGCGAGGCCAAGAAGGCCGGAGTGGAGAACGCCTTCGACATGCCGGGCTTCGTCGAAAGATACATAAGGCCTATGTTCTGTGAGGGCAAGGGTCCCTTCAGATGGGCGGCTCTTTCGGGCGAGCCCGACGACATATACAAGACCGACCTTGCGGTTTTGGAGGAGTTCCCCGAGGACAAGGCTCTTGCCAGGTGGATACGGCTCGCCCGCGAGCGAGTCCGTTTCCAGGGCCTGCCGGCTCGAATCTGCTGGCTGGGCTACGGAGAGCGTGCGCGCTTCGGCGCGAGGATCAACCGGATGGTGGCGGAGGGCAAGCTGGCCGCGCCCGTGGTCATAGGGCGGGACCATCTTGACTCCGGTTCGGTCGCCTCTCCCAACCGCGAGACCGAGGGGATGAAGGACGGCAGCGATGCCGTGGCGGATTGGCCGATCCTGAACGCGCTCGTGAACGCGGTCTCCGGCGCGACCTGGGTCTCGGTACACCACGGCGGAGGCGTTGGCATGGGAAACTCCATCCACGCCGGCATGGTGGTTGTGGCCGACGGGACCGAAGCCGCAGAACGCAAGCTTGCCCGAGTGCTCACCGTCGACCCCGGCCTGGGCGTGGCGCGCCATGCGGACGCGGGCTACGACCGGGCCATCCAAGTTGCCCGGGAGCGCGGTGTCAGAATTCCGATGATGTAGCCCCACTGGGTGTTGGGGCGTCTGCCTCTGAGCGGAGAAGAGCATTTGCCCTGTTCGTGCGATCTGGCGATAACCAACATCCGCCAGCTTGTGACCTGCGAGCCCGCGCTGTCCAATTCAGACGACCCGGAGGCCCGAACGATCGGTGTCATAGACCGGGCGGCGATTGCGACCTCGGGCGGTGAGGTCGCCTGGGTCGGCTCCGCCCGCGACTTCGAGGCCTCGGGCGCAGCTCCGGCCGCGGTCCTCGACGGCAGCAGGATGGTTGTTCTTCCGGGCTTCGTGGACTCCCACACTCACACGGTCTTCGCCGGCACCCGCGAGCGCGAGTACGAGGCGCGCATCAAGGGCGGGAGCTACATGGACATCGCCGCCTCCGGAGGAGGCATCAAGGCCACGGTCAGGGCGGTCAGACAGGCCACTCAGGATCAGTTGGCGGAAGCCGGCCTGGCGCGCGCCCGCGAAATGCTGGAGTGGGGCACCACGACCGTCGAGATAAAGAGCGGCTACGGCCTGAGCCTCGAGGCCGAGCTCAAGATGCTGCGGGCGATAAAGGCGGTGGGGAACGGCTCCGCTGCGGACGTCGTGCCGACGTTCCTTGGGGCCCACGAGATACCGGATGAGTTCGCCGGCCGCCGGGGCGCCTACGTCGATCTGGTGGTGAAGGAGATGATCCCCGCAGTCGCCGAAGAGGGCCTGGCCGAGTTCTGCGACGTCTTCTGCGAGCAGGGAGTCTTCACGCCGGTCGAGGCCGTGCGGATACTGACCTCGGCCAGGGATCACGGCATGAGGCCCATGATCCACGCCGACGAGTTCGCGGATTCCGGCGCCGCCCAAGTGGCCGCGGAGGTGGGGGCCGTCAGCGCCGCCCATCTGGCGCACTCTGCGAGCTCAGGGCTGGAGGCCATGCGGCGGGCGGGAACGGTCGCTGTGCTGCTGCCTGGGGTGGCGGTGGGGCTGGCGCGCGCGGAGTTCGCGGACGCGCGGCGCATGCTCGGGATGGGCCTGAGCATTGCGCTGGCGACCGACTTCAATCCCGGCAGCTCGATGATCCATTCTCTGCCGATAGTGGCAAGCCTTGCCTGTTCCTTCATGCGCCTGAGCCCCGCCGAGGCCTTGTTCGCGGTGACCCGCGGCGGAGCCCGCGCTCTCGGGCGGGACCACGTCGTGGGCAGCCTTTCGGTGGGCAAGCGCGCGGATATGGTCTTGTTCGACGTCCCGGACTTCAGGTATATTCCCTATCATATGGGTGGCGCCAGGCCGGAGATGGTCTTGAAG
>JBAQHK010000123.1:0-3489 GCA_049288275.1 bacterium
GAGCCATCGCCGCACCGCGTCGGGTAAGCCTTGATATGGATCGCGGACTTGATGAACGGGTTCGCTCCGCCGAAGGCTGACGTCGCGGCAACCCCCACCACCAACAGGGCGACCAGATGAAGGCACCTCAGTTTCACGCGAACACTAACCTCTCTCACGAACACAGTTCCAGCCAACGGTGTGGCTGAGCGGCGAGCGGAGGCGGCGGGGCTGTTGCCAGCCACACCACGAAAGAGCCATGCCGCCGTAGCGAAGTCCGCTCAAGCCACTGGTTAGGCGTCCCCAACCAGAATATCCTACTGGTAAGCCGGCGTCGACATCACTGCGAGCGCGACGATCACATTTATCAAGAACAAGACGGTCAGGACGAACTGGGCACCCCGTCGCTTGGTGGCGAGCGTGCCCGCCACGAGGCCTAAGCCCACCCAGATCGGAACACTCTGGAGGTGACCCGGTCCAGAACCGAAGAGGACCCCGTTGAGCACAAATGCCTCGACATGGTAGGCTCCCAAGGCCGCCAGACCCCAACGACCGTCGCCCTGAAAGTACCGCAGCAAGTCCTGGCCGTACTCGGAACGCCGACCCGGAAGCACGAGTGCGCCTGCAAGAAACAGCGTCAGCGCGCAGATTAGCAGGAGCCCGAATCGAGTGAGGGTCCAAGCCTCGACCCACGGACTGAGCCCAAAGATCGACCACCAGAACTGGATCTGCAGTATGAAGATGCAGACCACCCAGACGGCAGGAACCCAGTGGATCCGGTACTGCCTGCGGCCACGAAAGACAACAACGCAGGACGACAGAAGACTTGTGATCCCCAGGCCCAAGATGAAGGAGACGGCCAAGGCGACCATCTCGAATGCCGTCATGTTCTATGGCCCTCCCTTCTGCACCCCCGGCTGACGCCTAACGGTGTGGCTGAGCGGCGAGCGGAGGCGGCGGGGCGCTTGCCCTGCCCCACTCGCACGCGCCATGCCGCCGACGTCCGTCCGCTCCAGCCACTTGTTAGGCACGGCCGGTCTGCCCCCATTGAGACTCTGACCATCAACAACCCCCTATCTGGATACTGGCAAACCCAGGTATGCTCAGGAGCTCTCGCACCCCCGTCTCCTTCCGGCCGATCAGCTGGCGGATGTATGTCGCCGCAGGTATGAGCCCCTCAGGAAACGGTGTGCGAAGCAGACGCGCCGCAGCCGGGAAGTGCCCCAGCTCTCTCAAGGCCTCGGCCTTGAGAAGCCTCTCCTCAGTCACGGAGACTCGCAGCAGATGCGCAAGGCGGACCAAGTTGTCCCGCGCCTGAGCACGGCGCGTTGCCGTTCTCCTCGGAAACTTCCGCTGGGCATGGTCATACAGAAACAACTTCAGCATTTCCCGCGGCATCAGCCCCCAGCATAGGCCGTCATATCCAAGTGCGAGCGTATGTCGCCGCCTCCGGATCACGCCCACGAACTCTCGCCGCGCCGTCGCGCCGAAGCGCGCCGATGCGTTGCCGGCGTGCCACGCTCGTATCCTGAGACAGCGCTCCTGATCCCTCGTCCTGGCAGCCGAGAGCGATAGCGCCTCCAGACACTCCTGTTCTGTCAGGTCCTCCACTTGGGGAGCCTCCCGCCAAGCCCGCGGGATTCGGCTCCCCGTGTCCCAAACCGGATCGAACTTACCGACAACCTTTGCATCCGACAACCAGAAGTACCGGCTGCAGGAGTGGCATTTCGTGATAGCCGGCTGGGGCGGCCACTCCGGCCCCATCACCTTGCCGTCAGTCCATGCCCTTGCGAGGAACGTGTTGGCCGTCCTGAGTGTGAAGACGCGCGATAGCGCCTTGCAAGTCGGGCACGCGATGACTCGGTCTCGAGCAGTGATCATGCCCACATCTCCACGGTGCTACCGCCTGTGCCTAACGGTGTGGCTGAGCGGCGGGGCCAGGTGGCGCGCCGCTTGCCGTCCTCCTCCGCAAGCGGCGTGACACCGAGGCGCAGCCCGCTCGAGCCACTTGTTAGGGCGAATTACCGCGGAGACTTCTCCGGCATCTGAGCGCTGTGCCACACGGCCACGATCCAAACGGTCTCGCCCTTCACCAGGTAGAAGAATCGCAACGGCGCGACAAGGACTTCCCGATATGGCAACTCGGGAAACTCCGGGATCACGCGCCCTGACTCTGGGAACTCGGCCAGGCGCCGCAGGACCAACTCGGCACGCTTCCGCAGCCTGACCGCCGCGCTCGGCCTGTCCTCCTGAATGTATGCCAGCCCAGCCAAAAACTGTGTTCGCGCAGAATCCGTGAATCGCACCCTCACTCGTCGCGCTCCGCCAACAGGGAATCTGCCTCTGCCAGAACCTTGTCCAGATCGTGACCTCCGCCTGCCCCGATCTCACGCTCCCCACGTGCTAGCATCCGAAGCAACTGGCGCTCCTGCTCTGAACGCTCGTAGGCCTCCATGCTGAGCAAAACAGCGGCGGCTCTCCCCCTCTGGGTGACGATCAAAGGCTCCTTCTTGCTGCGGATACGCTTCAGCACCGCGGCCGCATCCTGCCTGAGGTCTGTGACCGGAATGATCTCGGGGATCTTCGCCATTGACGTACCTCCTTTGGTACGTCTAACGATACCACCACATGTACTCCGTGTCAAGCCTTATTCGCCCTAACGGTGTGGCTGAGCGGCGAGCGGAGGCGGCGGGGCTGTTGCCAGCCACACCCGCAAGAGCCATGCCGCCGACAGCACGTCCGCTCGAGCCACTTGTTAGGGCTCCTTTCCATGAAAGCCTATCGGTCTCTTGCTCGACGGAACCGTCGGAGCGGACAACTCCCTGATTGCGCGAACTACAAGTTGAATCTGACTGTCGTGGTTGGCGAGGCGTCGCTCGATGCGACCCATGCGTTGCGACAGCTCTTTGTGCTGCGAGATCGCCTGACGAAGGGCGACAAAGGCGCGTACGATGAATACACTGACTTGTACCGCCCGCGAGGAGTTCAGTACCGCTGCTGCCATGATGGCACCATGTTCAGTGAACGCATACGGCGAAGTAGGCGAGTACTTCAACCTTGAAAGGTGGTCACAAACTGTTACCACCTCTGACTTCTCGTCTCGTGTGAGCCTGAACACGAAATCTGCGGGAAATCGACCCCTGTTCCGGCGCACGGCCTGATTCAAGGCCTTCGTGGTGACACCATAGAACTCAGCAAGGTCCGCATCGATTATCACTTTCTCGCCGCGAACCAGAAGTATGCGCTGCTGGATCGTTCCTATCTTGACTGCTACAACTTTCGTCATGCCGCCTCCCTTTGCCCCGTCACCGCCAGTGGTCACATTCTGTGACCACCCATTCTAACATAGCCGCGGGGAGCCCTAACGGTGTGGCTGAGCGGCGAGCGGAGGCGGCAGGGCACTTGCCTGCCACACCCGCAAGAGCCATGCCGCCGTAGCGATGTCCGCTCGAGCCACTTGTTGGCTGCCTGTGCGTGTCCCCGCAACTCGCTGCAACCGCGCGAACTGCT
>JBAQHK010000124.1:0-1746 GCA_049288275.1 bacterium
GGACGTAGTACCAGATCTCGTCGCCCTTGACCCACGCTGTGTCGCCGAAGTCCGCCGGGCAGACCGTGCCGGAGTACTCCCTGAGGGTATACCAGTCGGCGCGAAGCGTCATCTCACTGGATACCCAGGAGCCACCCTGGTTTCGGCTTGCAAACAGCTCCATCGTGGCGCCAGGCTCTTCTTCCCACACCGAAACCACCAGCTGGTTCTCCCAGGGAATCTCCTGCCCTCCCCAGTAATAGGCGAGGGTCTCGGGGCTGTAAGTGTCGAAGTAGGAGTTGTAGCCGCACAGACCGGTGAAGAAGGTATCATGCAGGAGATCCCTCACACTCGCCCGAACGCCGGGAATCTCCTTGTCGTAGAAGCCCACCGCGACGTTGTCCACTATGAAGTCGGTGCCCTTGTGCTTGCCGTAGCACACGTCACCCGGCAGCTCCCCATCTACAAGGTTCCAGGCGTACTGAAAGGAGTCGGAGCCGGCGGAGAAGTAGTAGCCGGGATCGTGCTCGATGTCGGTATACAACATGCAGCCGGTGTCCATCATCGGGGCCAAGGAGGTCCATGGACACCACTTGCCATAAGTGGCGTCGAAGAACCTGATGGACCAGCCGGCGTAGTCGCACTGGGTGTCGCCCCCGCAGTAGTCCTCGTCCGACCTCAGGACGCAGCCGGAGTTCGTGATGGGGATGGCGGGCGTCATCAGTCGGTAGTACCAGCCATTCCGCCAAGAGCCGCTGTAGCCATTGTCGGGCCGGGCGCGATAGACGTAAGAGGAGTCGCTGACACAGGCCGTGCGGCTCCCGCCGTCACCGCCCTCATAGGGCGGATCGGGATCGTGGGCGATGTGCCACTGGTCCGTCACGCCTTCATGTCTGGGCAGGCTCCAGTAGGCAGGGTTCAGCGCCCCGCTCTCGAAGTCCTCGGTGAGCTGCTGGCTGTCTCCCCACACCCATATATTGTCGATGAAGGCCGCCCCATCGGTGTTGCCGCGTCCGTCGCCGCCGTCGCTCCAAGCCCCGTCCGAGGCGAAGCGCCATCGGAACTTGGGCCCCGAGGTGATAACCAGAGTAGCGTGTGAGATAATACCCTTGAAGGCAGGCTCGTTGGGATTGGCTCGCGTCTGCCAATTGCAATTGGTGAGGCGATTGGTGTCGGTGTTGCCGAAGTAGTCTGGGTTGGGGCTCGGAGGGACACCGCAGATACCGCCCGGGTTGTTGCTTGTGGCATTGAAGGTCGCGAGAGTCTTCCACTGAGTGCCGTTCCAGAAGTCCACGTAGAGGTAATCGTACCTGCATTCGGTGTCGTAGCGAGGATCGAAGAGCAGCGTGCAGCCGTTGGCAACCGCGAAAGCCGGCGGCAGCGTGAGCTGGGCCACGCAGTTCCAGTTGTCGCTGTAGCCCGGCGGATTCTGCCACGTTCCGCACTCTACGTCCTGGCCCTGCCACTGGGCGGCCGAGCCGCACCACAGGGCGTAGTCGCCGCAGTAGGCCTGCTGGTCCGCGCGATAGGTATCCACGTGCCAGTAGTTGATCCCCATCTCCGAGGGGAGAGTCCTAACGTCAACGTGAGTGAAGCACCGCGCGTTCCACGGCGGATACGTGCCGCACGAGTCCCCAGGACCTCCCTCGAAACACCAGGTCCCAAGCGGCCCTGGGCCGGCAGCAGCCTCGGTGCCGTGGCCGAGATAGGGGTCGCCCGGGCAGTAGGTCGAGGCACTGTGAACCTGGATCCACGTGGTGTCGCCGC
>JBAQHK010000125.1:0-4616 GCA_049288275.1 bacterium
CCTTCATGGTGTTGAAGACCACGCTCTTGGCGATGCCGTTCTTGATCAAGTCCACCCTCTGCTTGGGCACGCCCTCGAAATCGAAGGGCAGGGGAGCGCCGGCCGGGTCGCAGCCGTCGTCCCACATGGAGATGTTGTCCCCCATCAGCTTCTCGCCGATCCTGCCGGACATGAAGCTCCGGCCGTCCTCGTAGGCGTCCACGCAGAAACCGACGTAGTTGAGCCAGTTCATCAACTCGCCGAGGGCGCGCGGCGTGATCACCACGTCGTAGCGGCCTTCGGGGATCTCCCTGGGATCCTGGCTCTCGGCGCAGATCCTGACGGCCTCGGTCGCCACCTTGCTCGGATCGAAGCGGTTGACGTCCAGCGCCGACAAGTCGGCGTAGCCTGAGCTGGTGGGCGACATCACCACGGTGTTCATGTAGACCGTTGTTCCGGCGTGGTACTGCTCGGTCCCCAGGGAGTTGGCGTAGGCCAGCTCCCGGGCAGACGTGGAGTGGGAGCCCGCAGCCAGAAAGTCGAACTTTGCGGCTTCGTCGATCACCATCTTGACGTTGTCGGCGCGCCGCTTGGCGCTCGCCGAGGCGGTGTCGGCGAAGAAGGCGCTGACTTTGCCGGCCCGCGGAGACTTCGGCAGGGATTCGAAGTCCGGGCTGTCGACCTGGAAGCGGGCTATGTCCACAACTCTGCGGGCCAGGTCCTTCATGGCCTCCGCGTCCGTCACGTTGGAGGACGCGACGCCGAGTTTCTTTCCCAGCGCCGCTCTCAGGGTGATAACGCTGTCTCGCTCAAAAACGTTCTGGTGAATGGTCGAGTTGGCGAAGCGTGTCAACCCGCTTGATATTCCGGTCAGGATCGCCTCGGCCTGGTCGGCCTCAACCATTGAAACCAGTTTCTTCAGGGTCTCGAGTGCTTTCGCTTCACCTAGCATTGCCAACACCTACCCTCACTTTTCTGAACCTCGCCGGCGCAGCCCCATGGGCGACGTGGGCGATCTGCATTGGCTCGCCCTTGCCGCAGCTTGGGATTCCCCAGATGTGCCAGAACTTCTTGCCGCAAACCGCGTCGCAGCTTCCCCAGAACTCCGGGGTGATACCCGTGTAAAGGGCGTTCTTCACAAGGCCTTCTATCTTGCCGTTCTTGATCCTCCAGCCCATCTCGGTCCCGAACTGGAAGTTCAGGCGCTTGTCGTCGATGCTCCAGCTCTTGTTGGAGTCAACCATGATGCCGTCCCTGGTATCCTTGATAAGATCGTCCAGATCCCAGGTGCCCGGCTCCAGGTTGATGTTGGTCATGCGGATCAGGGGGATGCGGTTCCAGCCGTCGGCCCTCATGCAGGCGTTGCTGCGCATGTTGAGGCGACTGGCGGTCTCGCGGGACGTGAGGTAGCCGACGAAACGACCCTCCTTGACTATGGGCGAGCGCTGGGCGGGGACGCCCTCGTCGTCGTAACCGAAGGTGCCGAGGCCGCCCTCGGCCGTGGCGTCGGCGAAGATCGAGACCTGCTTGGAGCCGTAGTCGAAGTTGTTGAGCTTCTCCACGGTGAGGAAGCTGGTGCCCGCGAAGCTGGCCTCGGTGCCGAATACCCGATCCAACTCGGTTGGGTGCCCGCAAGACTCGTGCACCTGAAGCGCCAGCTGCGAGCCGCAAATGATCAAGTCCATCTGGCCCGACGGGCACTCCTCGGCCTTCAGGAGGGCCGCGGCCTCCTCGGCGGTCTTCTCGGCGCCTTCCACCAGCTTGAGTTCCTCCACGAACTCGTAGCCGCGGGTCGCGGTATCACCCCAGGAGGTGGGAAACGATCTGCGCTGAACGTCGCCGTTGCCCGAGGCTGTGGCCACCAGGCCCGCCCCGCTTTCGATGATGGTCTGGTCTATGTCGGCGCCCTCGGTGCTCACGAAGAACTTGTCGGTCTGCCAGAAGGTCATGAAACCCTCGGCGACCTTGACGGCCGGGTTCTTGCGCATCAGCCTGTCCGCCTCCAGGAGCATCGCGATCTTCTTGTCCAGGGGCACGCTGAAGGGGTCCTTGACGACCTTGGTGCGGTACCTGGCCACGGCCGGCTTCTCGTCTGCCAGGACCACGCCCATCTTCTTCAGGAGCTTGGTGGCCTGGGCAATCTCGATCGCCTCGGCGGCCACCCGCGCGGCCTCTTCTCCGGTCGGGACCGAGCTGCTGGAGAAGCCCCAGCAGCCGTCGACTATCACCCTGATGCCGAAGCCCCTCGAGGTGCCGTCGGCGATGGCGTCCACCGTGCCGTTCTTGGTGCGGATGCGCTCGCTGCGCGTCGCGACCATGCGGGCGTCGGCGTAGTCCACCTTCTTCCTTATGGAATCAAGCGCGTTCTTCAAGGCATCTTTCACCCGGACTACCTCCTCTTGTGCCCCTTCTGTAACGCTTGTTGCCGCGTCTTGTTGGCTGCAAAGCGAATATTAGACCACGATCTGGGAGCCTAAGTCAAGAGGATTGGGCCGGCGGGAGCGCGCACCGTGCCGCCGGTCTGCTGGACTACTACTTGAACATCGCCTTGATCGCGCCCCAGGTGGTAGGCTGAACCTCTGTCGGACCAGTGCACGGCCCGTCGCCGGGAAGCCCGCAGACGCCGCCTCGCGCGTAGAGTACCGGGTAATCGTAGTATGGGCCGGGGGAGGGCGCGCAGTTTACCACGCCAATGTCACCCGTTGCGGGATCGGGGCCAGGCGAGATCAACCCGGGGCTCCCAGCAGCAAGCCATGCGATTCCCGGAACGACCGACCACACCTGCTGGCATGTCGTCCACGATATCGCGATTCCATCACCCGGGTTCACGACATAGCCGATGGCGAGATCTCCGGCGCACCGGGTGAAGGAGCAACTACCCCAGGCCGCCGGCCAGGTCAACCCGAACTCGACCACCAGGAACTCAGAGAGATCATAGAAGACCGGAATGGCATCGATGTCGCCGCAGCCGGGGTAGGTGGTCACGATGTCCCGGCAGCTGGCGAAGGCCGGCAGTGCCTTGCATCCCGACCCGTGAGCCCGGATGTGAACCGCGATCTTGGCGTAGCTGTTCCTGGGCGTTCCTCCCCGCACGATCAGTTGCTTAGCGGCGCTCGCGGTAGGGACCTCGTCGCCTGAAAGACTGCACCTGTTGGTGAAGGCGGAGCCGTGCGGAACTTGAACGCTCACGGTAACCTGCTGTGATCCGACCGCACCGGGGGCCAGCGTGCCCAGGTTCCATGTCACCTGGCCCGTGCCGTCAAAAACCCCGCCGGGCGACGCGGACACGAAGGAGGTGTGCCCGGGCAGTTGGTCTGAGAGCACCACCTCGTGGACCGAGTCCTCGTTCGTCAGATTGTCGTAGGCGATAGTGTAGGTGACATCGGCTCCGTAATCCACGGAGTCGCCCGGAGCGGTCTTGGCCAGTCCGAGCCGCCGGAAGTTGCCGTGGCAGACATCGATCATATCGCCCGCTGCAGTCGCAGGCGTCTCAGTCGCGTCGATCAGACAAACATTGGTGATCCTTTCCCCCAGGGCGGCCGTGATCCTCACCATCACGTCCTGTGAGCCGGTCTCGCCCGCCGCGAGGGTGCCCAGGAGCCAGGTGACCTTGCTGTCCGCGGGATTGTATGTTCCACCCGAGCTGGCAGAGACGAATTCGGCCCCGACGGGCAGGCTGTCGATCAGTACTACGCTGGTCACCTCCTCCCAGTTGGTGTCGTTGCCATAGGAGATCGTGTAAGTGACGCTGTCCCACCTGTCGGCGCACGTGCTGCCAAGGTTGTCTGTCATGGCCAGATCGAGCGGAAGGAACACAATCCCGCAGGGATCCTCCCCAGGTGTCCCTCCGACGCCGGCGGCGTAGGTAACAGCCGGATAGTCCATCGGGTCATGCCCATCGGGCTCGCAATCCACCACGCCGTAATCTCCGGTGGCAGGGTTGGTCACGATCTCGACCAATCCGGGCGATGCGGCGTTAAGCCAGCCGTAACCGTGGCCCACCGACCAGGTGCGTTGGCACTCGGTCCACGCCGTCGCGATGCCATCACCGGGCCGAACTATTCCGCCTATTGCCAGGTCGCCGGCGCAAACGGTGTAGTCCATGCTGCCCCAGGCGTGCGGCCAGGTGAGGCCGAACTCCACGACGAGGTACTCGTTGAGGCCGAAGAAGACCGGGATGACATCAATGTCCCCCAGCGCGGGATAGGTGGTTGCGATGTCGCTGCAGTACCTGAAGGCGGGCAGCGACTCACAGGTGGTTCCGTGAGGCACCACGTGCACCGCGATCTTGTTCTGGGGATTGGCGCCGGCCAGGAGATGGCTCGAGAGACCCATCCCGATCGCGAGGAGGGCAGCGGCAGTACCTGTTCTCCACGCGGATCTCACCTCTGGACCTCCGTACCTCCGTACCAAACTACGCTTACTCAGCGCCATGCCGGCGTTTGTTCGCTCGCCTACACTGTATCACGGACTGTCCGGCGTGTCAATCACTGTAACGGATCCCGGTCGCATGGGGATGCTGTGTCCCTGCCCTCTTGACAAGGCCCGCCGGGCAGCCTTAGGCTGTCGGCGGGACCGGTGGCGGGCCGGGGGTGCGTCACCCAGGGCTCGCTGAGGACACGCCGAGGGATATTGGG
>JBAQHK010000126.1:0-2164 GCA_049288275.1 bacterium
CGAGGTAGCCTCCCCGTTGGCTCGCCGGAGGTTCAACTGCCTCCCTGCCCCGTCTAGAACCAGATCTCCACGGCCAGGCGTGGAGCAATCCTTGCTCAGCGAGTCCTTGCTAGTCCTTGTCCACGGGTACCGTGACGATGTCGTCGCACGCCACGAAGACCGTGCCGTCGGTCAGCGTCGCTGTGAGACAGGCCTCGGTATCGCCCGCTGCAATGCCGGTCTCCTGGGTCCTGAAATGCACCACCATGTCCATCCAGCCGTCCATGTTGACATCGGCGAGATGGCCGTGGGCATGCGCGATGTGGGCCCCGGCGGGACCGAAGACAATGGTGCTCTCGATTATGGCCTCGACATCCAGGCGTTCCGATCCGATTATCAGCACCGGAATCACGCCCTTGCTCTTCACGTTGATCGGATTGATGTCGCTGTCCGGCTTGATATCTATGTGCGGAGCGCAGATGTCTATCAGAGTGGCCGAGGTGTTGTTGGTCTCGTCGAGTTCACTAACCTCATTGCCCCAGTCCACCTTCATCGTCAGGTAAGGCATCGAGCACGGGTCTGCATCCGGCGTTGCGCTGAACGATCCGCTGAAGGTATCTCCGGGATCGAGGTAACCCAGAGGGGAGAGACCGAGGATCGTGCCACCCGCGGCAACGTCGCCGGCATTGTTGAAGATGGTGTCGTACGACAGGAACGCTTGGACATCCAGGTTGTCATACTCCTCGTCGGTTGGGCCGTCCATATTGACCGGCGCGCTACCGATGTTCATGACCGTGTACGAATACGAGATGCCGCTCGCGGTCCAAGACGTCACCGTGAGCTGACTGATTATGAGATCCCCTCCCACGGGCGGCGGGAACACCAACATATCGGACGCGCCGTGTCCCATGTCCAGCGGATCCTCGACAGCCGAGCAGCCCACGAGCATTACAAGAGCAGCTACCACTCCCAATCTCAAAGCGGTCTTCACGAACCTGCCTCCTTTCGAGTTGTTCATATCTCGCGCTCGCCGTAAGTGTATCAGATATCCCTCAGCCGTTTCAAGATAATTCATCGGCGCCGGAGGCCCGGCGAGGGCGGGCAGTGAGGCGCGGCGCACCGGGCTTGCACCTTGCGGTCGGTCGCCGGCTCCTCTATACTGGAGGCCTTGCGCGGGAGGGCGTGAACCGAGTGCCTATGCGACGGAGCAGTACAGGGCGGAGGGCCGGGAAGACCGCCGGAGATCGCGGACGAGATGAAGGCGCCGCCCGGGCACGCCCTTTGGGGCGCTACGACGCGCCGGGGGATCCTCCGCTTGCGGTCCCGACCGTCGAGCTCCAGGTCCCCTTCTCCTTCGATGGCCCGTTCGCGCAACGCCTGGTCCGGCGTGAGGTAAACCCCAAGGAAGCCTTCACCGTGCGAGACGACCGGGGAGTCTACTTTCGCGCGGCATTGAAGGAGCTGGGGCCTGACGGAGGCGTCGCCCTTCCCTACGAGAGGATGGCGCGCTCGCCCGAGGCGGCAGTTGAGATCACGCTCGCCTGCGCGGTGCTCGCCCGGCAGCGGATGATCTTCGTGGTGCAGAAGGCGACCGAGCTCGGGGTGGCGCTTATCGTTCCCTTGCTCACCAAGCACTCCGTGCCCCCGGACGGTCTCGAGCACGAGAAGGCCCACGCCTGGCCGGGTCAGGTGACGCGCGCCGCCAGGCAGTGCCGCCGGAGTTCACTGCCGGAACTGCTGCCGCCCGTGTCCTTCGGGGCCTTCCTTGACTCGCCACAAGCCGAGGCCGACCTCGCGGTCTTCCTCGACGACCGCGCCGATGCGCAGCCTCGGCCTGCGCCCAAGGGCACTCCGCGGCGAATCGTCCTCTTCGTTGGTCCCGAGGGTGGATTTGCGGACGCGGAACGGGAGAGTCTTGCGACCAGGGCCTTTCCCTGGATCATAGGAGGACGGGTGCTCCGCGCCGAAACTGCGGTGCTCGTGGGGCTTGCCGCGGTGCACCTCGCCTGGGGGGACTTCCGCGAAGAAACGAGGTGATCGCATGGCGAGAAGATGGAGCACATGCAAGCGAGCGCTGTCGGGCGGCAGCCCGCTCGCAACGAGGCCCAAGGTGGCAGCGGGCGCGGTGGGAGCCGCGATGGCAGCCGCAGTCGCAGCCGCGCTTTCAATCTGGCCGGTGCTGGCG
>JBAQHK010000127.1:0-7379 GCA_049288275.1 bacterium
GCGAGACTGCTGGCCCCATCTACACGGTCTACCTAAGAAACATGGATGGCTCGGCCCCGGTCCGGCTCGGGCAAGGCTCTGGGTGCGCGCTTTCGCCCGATGGCCGGTGGGCGCTTACGATCAACTACGGCCCGCCACACAGGCTCGTGCAGATCCCGACGGGGGCCGGCGACACGCTCTCTCTGCCCCGTGGCCGGATTGAGGCTTATCAGTACGCGAGATACCTTCCAGACGGACGCAGCATCGTCTTCGTGGGTGCTGAGCCGGGGCGCCCGCAGCGGGTCTGGCTGCAAGAGCTTCCCGCCGGGCAGCCTAATCCCGTGACACCTGAGGGCACGACAGGCTGCACACCTTCTCCCGATGGCCGCTGGGTGGCTGCCATCGCCCCCGACTCCACGATCACGCTCTACCCGTTGCAGGGGGGAGAGCCCAGGTTCGTGACGAAGCTGGCAGCACAGGAAGCGCTGAATGTGCGGGAAGGGGTGAGCCAATGGAGCGCGGATGGCCGCACACTGTTCGTTGGCCGAGCCGGGGTTCGGCTCGATGCATTCGGAGTCGATGTCCAGGCGGGCGAGAGGAAGCTGTGGAAGACCTTCGAGGTACCCGATCCTGCGGGCGTGCTGATGATCGACTGCCTGATCACGCCGGATGGACGGAGCTACGCGTACAGCTACATACGTGCTCTCGACGAGATCTATCTCGTCGAAGGCCTGAAGTAAGGGGCAGGGCCGACTGCCTTCCACAGCCACCACGCTCGGTCAGTACAAGATCGTCGCGGCCTGATGCGCAATCCGGTTCGCCGCGATCGCTACGTCGTCCCACAGCACCGCCCTGGGACACCTGCCCGAGGAGCCAATTACATGTCTGGGGGCGTGTCCTAGCAGAAGTCTCATCGCGATGCCGGCGGGCGACTGTCTCTGGCTAGGCGATGGGCAACGGCCTACACCGCCCTCTGCACCCATATGAGGTCGAAGTCGACACCCATCTTGTGGCCGATGCCCCGGAAGCGGCCTACCTCCGCGAATCCATTCTTGGCGTGGAAAGCGATGCTCGCCTCGTTGCGGGAGGAGATGCTCACGAGAATCTGGGTGATGCCCATCTTGCGGGCGTCGTCGAGAAGCCGTTCGAGAAGGAGCCGCCCCAGGCCGCGCCTGGTGTGCTCCGGCGAGACGAAGTACGACATCTCCGCGGTGGCGTTGAAGGACGAGGCCTCGTGGTAGCGGTGCAGGAAACCGAACCCGACTATGTTGCGCTTCGGGTCCTCAGCCACGTAGAAGGGGTACCCCTTCGATGTCTCCTTGAACGCCGGGAAGGCAGCGGGCGGAAGACTCATCTCCGGATAGGCGGCGAATCCCTCCTCTATGTACAGGTTGATGACCTTTATCACTCCGTCGGCGTCGGCGTCGGTCACCCTGCGGATTGAGAAATTCCGGGCCGCCCCGGGTTTCCTCATCCCTTCAAGCACCCCTTTGGCGATCTCCTTGAGCTTGTACTTCTGCACCTTGCCGGAAGCCGTCAGGGGGAACGCGTCCACGAACTGGAAGTGGCGGGGTATCTTGTAGCGCGCTATCTTGTCCTTGCAGAATCTCTTAAGTTCCTCTGCAGTCGCCCACTGGCCCTCACGCAGATTCACGAAGGCGTACACTTCCTCACCGTACTTGGGATCCGGCACCCCGACGACCGCCATGTCGTGCACCTTGGGGTTGGTGTAGAAGAACTCCTCTATCTCGCGTGGGTAAACGTTCTCGCCGCCGCGCACTATCATGTCGTCGCAGCGGCCGAGTATCCTGAAGTACCCGTCCTCGTCGACAGACGCCAGGTCCTTGGTGTGCAGCCAGCCGTCGCGGATGGTGCGGGCTGTCGCGTCCTCCATCTTGTAGTAGCCCTTCATGACCCCGAACCCGCGGGCGACGAGCTCCCCCGGCTCGCCGACCGGAAGGTCTGCGCCGGTCTCCTGGTCGACGACCTTGCACTCGACGCCCTCTATCACCTGTCCGACGGTCTCGACCCTCTTTTCCACCGGGTCGTCCCGGCGGGTCTGGGTCAGCACCGGCGCGGTCTCGGTGAGCCCGTATGCGATCGTTATCTCCCTGGCGTGCATCTTCTCCATGACCTTGCCCATGACCTCCACAGGGCAGGGGGCGCCGGCCATTATGCCGGTCCGCAGGGACTTCAGGTTATACTTGGCGAAGTCCGGGTGCTGCAGCTCCGCGATGAACATCGTCGGCACACCGTTGAGGACCGTGCAGCGCTCCCTGGAGACGGCCTCCAGCACCTGCTTCGGATCGAATGACTCGAGGGGCACCATTGCCGACCCGTGAACCACGCAGTTCAGGGTCGACATGACGCAGCCGAAGCAGTGGAAGAACGGAACCGGGATGCACATGCGGTCCCTTTCGGTCATCCCCAATATGTCGCCGACCTGCCGGGCGTTGTTCACTATGTTATAGTGGGTCAGCATCACCCCCTTCGGGAATCCCGTCGTCCCGGATGTGTACTGCATGTTGACGACATCCTGGGGGTCCAGCGAGGCCTGGCGGACGGCGAGATCTGCCGCCGTCACCTTCGCGGCCGACCTCTCGAGCTCCTCAAAAGGCATCATGCCCGGCGGGGTGTCGGGCCCGATGAATATGACCCTCTTGAGGAGCGGGAGCTTGGCGCAGGCAAGCTTTCCCGGCTCGGACGCCGCAAGCTCCGGAGCGATCTCGCGCACGGTCTTGACGTAGTCGGCGCCCCTGAACCCCCTCACGAGAACCAGGGCGGTCGAGTCGGACTGGCGCAGAAGATACTCCAGCTCGTGGGACCGATAGTAGGTGTTGACGGTCACCAGGACGGCGCCGACCTTGGCGGTCGCGAATTGCAGCAGGACCCACTCCGGCACGTTGTGAGTCCACACCGCCACGTGCTCCCCCCTGCCGATCCCCTGGGCCATTAGGCCCCGGGCCAGCTCGTCCACCCTCTCCCTGAACTGCCTGTAGGTCAGCCTCAGCCCCCGGTCGACGTACACCAGGGCGTCGTTGTCAGGATACCTCTCCGCGGTCTCGTCCAGTACCTGGCCCAACGTCTTCTCTATCATGGTCTCCTACCGTTTCGGCGTCATCGTCGTAACATATGATGATATGTGGCGCCGCATCGGTCAAGCGGGGTCTTCTTGCGGGCCTGCCCCAAAGACCAGGCCGTTGCAGGTTCCGGCCCTGCCCGAGGAGCCAGTACGTTTCAAAGGAACAACTTCTCCCGTACTCAAGGGCCCTCATAGAGCGAAAATACCTCCTTCTCAAACCAGAACCGTGTCAGCATACTTAGGTGGAAGATGGTACCGTTTCTGGGGTCAGGGCAGGGGTGCGCGGAGGGCTGGTCATGACAAGGCCGATCGCGGTGGGGCTTTGCGCATTTGTGTTGGCAGGGTTGATGTGCTTCGCTGAGGCAGCGGAGACCACGCGCACCATCACTCTGGATTTCTCCCAGAAGGCCTTGAGGGCTGAGGAGCGCTATCTTGCGGATGATTCCGTCCTGAACACGCCGTTCCATCTGGTGGCGTTGGGCGACCTGGACATCATGACCGAGCCGGGGAAGCCGTGCCTTCCAGTCAAAATTGTACACATGTACGTTCCCCGGGGCAGCGAGATCGGCGGCGTGGTCGTTGAATCGCAGAGCACGGTGAGCCTTCCCGGCGAATACCTTATTCTGCCCGGTCAGCGCGAGATACCTCTGTCGTCGTTCGAGCGGGCCGAGGCGGTGATGCCCGACCAGGAGACCTATGCGTCAGACAAGCCCTATCCGGCGTCGCCCGTATCCGTGGCGTCTGTCGGCAGCATGGCCGGCCGCCCGATCGCAAGCCTCCAGGTCTTTCCGGTCCAGTACGTGCCGGCGGAGCGGAGGCTGATCTTCAATCAGAGAATCACGTTCAGCGTGGTGTTTAGGGACGCTGAGGCCCTCGCTGCGCCTGCTGTGCCGCGGGAGACCGCAAGCGTGGCCGCAGCCAGAAACGAGATCGTTGCGAGAATGGTAGAGAATGACCCTGACATCGAACCGGACTTCCTGTCCACGGGTACACTCGAAGGGCCGACCGCGGCTGAATATCTCTTGATCTGCCACGAGAACCACGCTGACGAGTACTCGCTCCTCACCAATTGGAAGACCCGGAAGGGCGTGCCCGCCGCCATCAAGACCTGGCAGGAAATAGTTGCTGAGTACTCAGGGAGGGACAACGCCGAGAAGATCAGGAACTGCATCAGGGACTACTACCTCAATTACAGCACGATGTGGGTGACCATGAGCGGCTCGGCGCCAAAGGCGTACGATTACCTGCGCGGCTGCTACGGCAACGCCGAGGGGACGGTGGATGATTTCATCGCATGCGACCTCTACTTCTCGGACCTGGATGGGACCTGGAACGACGACAACGACACTTACTGGGGTGAGACCACGGACAGCACCGACCTTTATCCGGACATCTACGTTGGCAGGCTGCCTGAGAACGCCGGCATCCAGTGCTCGACAGCGGTCCACAAGGTTCTGACCTACGAGGGTCGCTTGAGCCTCCCGAGCGATTACCAGCTGGCCATGCTCTTCATGGCAGAGTGGGTGGATGTCTATACCGACGGCGCGATCTGCAAGAACATGATCGACGACGAGTCGGTCCCCGCGAGGTTCGATCCCGTCCAGAGACTTTATCAGTCGAGCGGGAATCTGGACCACGCCTCTGCGATGGACGCGCTGAACTCAGGCAAGGGCGTCGTCAACCACTTCGGCCACGGCATGCCAGGGAAAATCTCGATAGGCGAGGGGACGTGGTTGACAATGGACGACTTCATGGCCCTGACCAACGCGCCGCGCTACACGATCTTCTACACTTCGGGGTGCACGCCCGCGGCGTTCGACGTTGACCAGGGCTGCCTTGGGCGCTCCTTCGTTGAGTCTCCCGGCGGCGGGGGCTTCTTCGTGGGCAATTCCAGCCCCGGCTTTTACTGGCAGGGCAATCCGGGGTACGGCACCGGCGACATGTATGACCGCGAGTTCTTCAAGTCCATGTTCGTGCGCGGCTATTCCAACCTGGGTGTTGTGCACGCTGATGCCAAGGTGCAGCGGATACCCTATTCAGGCGAGTATGGTACCGACAGGTGGACCCTATTCTCGATGAACCTTCTAGGCGATCCCGAGACGCCGGTGTGGGTGGACACGCCGGAGTCCCTGTCGGTGTCGCACCCAACGGAGATCGAGACTCAGAGCCAAACCTTCACGGTCTCAGTCTCCTCGGGCGGCTCGCCCGTGGGGCAGGCGCGCGTGTGCCTCTGGAAGGGCGACGACGTATATCGGGTCAGCCAGACCGCCTCCGATGGCAGTGCGGCCTTCTCGATAGCGCCGGCCGATACCGGCACGATGCTGGTCACGGTTACCAAGAGCGGATATATACCCTACCTGGGCTCGACTGCTGTTGAGATCGCTTCGTCGGGAGTCGCCGCCGGAGGGCTCGGCGCTCGAGCGCTCAGGGTCACGCCGAACCCCACGCGGGGCGGCGCAACGACGCGCTTCTTGCTGCCACGGTACTTGATCGAAGCAGGCGGCGCGGTCGGGATCAGCATATATGACGCCCGCGGTCGGCTGGTCGCCACACTGTCTTCAGAGGCAAACCCCTCCGCCAGCAGCATCGCGTGGGACGCCAGGACGCAGGGGGGTGCCCGGGTCCCACCGGGCGTATACTTCCTCAAGGCCCGCTGCGGCGACGCTAGTACCGAGACCAAGCTGGTGATCCTGAAGTAGAAGCAGGCGCGAGGACCCTGATAGAGCCTCGCTGATGCAGGTTGACGCCCGTGCCTTGCAGGGGTTTGATTTCGGCGACATTGCCGGACCGCTTTCGTTGCCCGAAGGCACCTACAACATCAAGGTCAGGCCGGCCAATGCAATGACGCCTTGCAGCGAGACACCGGTGATCGACGTCAACGTGCCTTTCGTGGCCGGGGAGAACGTCACGATCGTAGCCCATCTCGATGCGATGGGCAATCCCACGGCGAGCAAGTTCGATAACGACTTCTCTCCGACGGGCAGGGGTAAGGCGCGGCTGATCGTGCACCACACGGCCTACGCTCCGATGGTTGACATAAAGGTCAGCAGGGACGGCGAGAAGGCGCCGGCCTTGATGATCGAGGACTTCTCCAACGGCGACCAGACTGCGGCTGAAACCCGTCCCGGCGAGTGGTACGTTTCGATCATGCCGGCGGGGAGCACGTCTCCGGTGTTCGGTCCGGTGCTTGTCGAGCTCAAGCCGTTTACCGCCTACAGGATCTATGCGGTCGGCGACGTGGGCGGCGGGACATTCACGCTGCTTGTATTCCCTTACGAGGGTTTGAAGTAGTCGGTCCGAAGCGTTCTGCGATTTGACGAGGGGGGGCAGGTGCTACTGCCCCCTTCGTGTTTGAGGTGGGTTTTGTGTGCGAACCTTGCCTCACATCCGCAGATGCAATACCCTCGGCGGGTGCTTAGACTCAGCGAGCAAGAATTAACTTGCCTGAGCGGGCGCCCCCGCCTCCGACCAGATTGTAGAGATAGATCCCCGGCGCCGGACTGGATGTATCATCGCCCCCGATTGACCAAGTCAACGTGTGGCCCCCTGCGGGCATCGCGCGGTCTGCGAGGCGTTTCACCAAGCGCCCTTTGGCATCCACGATATCCAGTCGCACGTGCGCGCTTCCCCTTAGAACGAAGCAGATGTGGCTGTCGTGGCTGAAAGGATTGGGCCACGCCCTGACCCCCACCAGTGCGCTGCGCGAATCGCCAGAGTCCGCGCCTCGGCCCCACCGATCCTCGGGGAGGCCGGCCGCCGGGCGGTCCTGGACGTAGGTGACATCCGGGAGAGTGTCTATGGCCGCCTGGAAGTCGCTCCAGCCGGCGGGGTCGCTTTCCAAGGTCGCCCGCAGCCAGGGAGTCAGCACTTCAATGGTTAGGCCCTGCTGCTCTGACCTGTTCAGAGTCGGGCCCCCACAGCCGCTCTCTCCAAGATTGCAGAAGAAGTTGGATTCCGCGAATTGGCAGTGGCTGGCTCCAGTGAGCGTAACGTGGGTCTTGCACCACGACGCCAGAGCATCATACATTGGAGTCTGATGATTGGCGGGCGGGGTCACGCAGTCTGAGGAGCCAGAGAAGAGCAGCGCCGGCGCCGCGATCTCACTTGCGGCGGCAATGGCCGACGGATTGGTCTCGGCTGCCGCCAGATTGAAAATGGCGCTGACCGTTGAATCCTCGCAGGCCCCCAGGAAGCTGGCGCCCCCTCCCATGGAATGCCCCCCTATGGCGGCAGCGCTAGAGAGGACCCCGTAAAACAGCGACGACGGGTTGGAGGTTTCCCCCCGCAGCGCCCTGGAAGCAAATGCGATGTCCCGGCC